>NZ_JALBWT010000027.1:0-66175 GCF_023845525.1 Sinobaca sp. H24 | reverse complement strand
GCCATAGCAGTAGTATTTTCCAATACCTCTAAATGAACAGCCGGGTCACGAACAATACCCTTTTTCCCTACTTTTCCGCGTCCGGCTTCGAACTGCGGCTTGACGAGAAGCATTGCTTCTCCGGTTTCTCCAAAGATGGAATACAGTGGCGGGACTATCCATTTTAAGGAAATAAAGGACACATCTGCTACCGCTATATTCGGCACTCCTTTTTGGAAGTCGTCCTTTACTGCATAGCGGAAATTCATCCGCTCCATTACTTCTACTTTTTCATGATTACGCAGGCTCCAGGCCAGCTGATTATATCCCACATCACAGGAATAAACGAAATCAGCCCCGTGCTGGATAGCACAATCCGTAAATCCTCCCGTAGAACACCAATATCAAGCACTGTTTTGTCTTTAAAGTCAAGATGAAAGGACTTAATGGCTTTTTCAAGCTTAAGTCCTCCTCTGCTTACATATGGCATGGGTGTCGCCTTTAACTCGTAAAGGAGCCTCCACATCAACTCTGGCTCCAGGCTTGTCCACGCGTTCATCTTTCACGAAAACAAGCCCGGCCATTATTGATCTTTTTGCTTTTCTCTCGTATCAAAAAAACCTTTATTGACTAAAAGTACATCAATTCTTTCTTTTTTCATCTTCAGGCCCTCTGACGCTTTGCCGGAACCATGTCTCTAAGTGTTCCCGCTACGTTCTCCGGAGTAAGTCCTATTTTCTTCATAAAGCTCCGGTACGCTGCCGTGCTCGATATACCGGTCCGGGATACCCATACGGTTAATCACCATATCATGCTGGGTTGAGATCATGGTAATGTTCAAGTACTGCGCTGCCAAAGCTTCCCTGAAGAGCGGCTTCTTCCAAAGTCAGTACCGCTCCTTTTTCTTCATAAAGCTCTTGAAGAATATCAGGCATCAAGCGGTTTAGCGGAACGTGCATTAACAATACGCACATCAATATTTTCCTCTGCAAGAATAGCTGCCGCTTCTTCTGCAATAGGAGCATAGTGCCAAAAGATAATATGGTTAGTTCTTTTCCATCCCTTACAACTTCCCATTTTCCGATATCGATCTTCTTTAATTCACTGTCCATTTCGATACCGTAGCCATTACCGCGAGGGTAGCGCACTGCAATAGGACCGTCATGATAAACAGCTGTATACAGCATATGCTGAAGCTCGTTTTCATCTTTAGGCATCAGTATAGTCATGTTGGGCAGATGGCGTAGATAGGCTATATCAAAAACACCCTGGTGGGTTTCACCGTCCGCGCCTACGAGTCCTGCCCGGTCAATCGCAAATACGACATGAAGGTTCTGACGACAGACGTCGTGGACGAGCTGATCATACCTCTCTGAAGAAATGTGGAATATACAGCAAACACGGGCTTCATCCCTGGGTGGCCATACCGGCTGCCATCGTAGTAGCGTGCTGTTCGGCAATTCCTACATTCAAACATTCTATCAGGGAATTTCTCTGCAAAGGAGTCCAGCTTGTACCTCCCGGCATTGCTGCTGTAATAGCTACAATATCAGGATCGGCTGCGGCCATTCTTTGGAGCGTGGAGCTGAAAACACCGCTGTAGGCTGGAGGACGCGGCTTTTTAAAACAACTTCACCCGAATCGATCTTATAAGGCCCAAGACCATGCCACGTTCCTTTTGCATCGTTTTCGGCCGGGGCATAGCCTTTCCCTTTTTTTGTAATGGTATGCACAATAACAGGTCCTTTTGTCTGCTTGGCAAATGCTATTTCGAACGCAGGTCATCTAGATCGTGTCCATCTACTGGTCCTAAATAAGTAAATCCCATTTCTTCAAAAAACATACCCGTTGTTACCATAAACTTCAGGCTGTCTTTTAGACGTTCGGCTGTCGCTGCAATTTTCCCTCCGAAAGCAGGAATTCTTTTTAATAGATCTTCTACATCATCTTTTGTTTTCTGGTAAGTATTTGCCTTTCTCATACGTCCCAAAATACCATGCAGTGCCCCTACATTGGGAGCGATCGACATTTCATTGTCATTCAAAATGATCGTTAGATCAGTCTGCTCATGTCCAATGTGGTTTAGCGCTTCCAAAGCCATACCACCAGTAAGTGCACCATCACCGATAACGGCTGCTACTTTACTGTCATCGCCTCTTATCTGGCTGGAAAGAGCCATACCCATTGCAGCGGATAAAGAGGTGGAGCTGTGCCCTGTTTCCCAAACATCATGATCGCTTTCATTGCGTTTAGGAAAGCCGCAGAGGCCTTTATACTTTCTTAATGAATCAAATTCGCCGGCACGTCCGGTTAAAATTTTGTGGACGTAGGACTGGTGGCCGACATCCCAGATAAGTTTATCTTTTGGAGAATCATACAGCGAATGCAGGATTAGCGTTAGTTCCACTACACCCTAAATTAGGACCCAGGTGTCCTCCTGTAACGGATAGCTTGCGGACGAGAAACTCTCTAATATCAATAGCAAGCTCTTTTAACTCCTGCTGGCTGCAGTCTTTTACAAATTCTGGTTCCTGATCGTTTCAAGATTCATTGCTGAACCCTCACTTTCCATCAATTAAGCTTTCTTTTTATTCTGCTTTTTACTGAATATTTTTAGTTTAAACTTTGTTTCCATTACGTAGAAAAATTTACCAACCTGAAAAATAATACTTGTTGCAAACTGAATTGCAAATGTTTTCCCCAGAGCTTTACCGCCTACAGTAAGGGAAGCAACGACTGCTGTAAACACAACATTTAACACAGCCTGCAGTGTGCTTCCATCCTGGGAGCCGAGAACAACAGCAAGCTGAATAACGACAGCGGAAGTTGCCGCACCGCTTACCACTCCGGAAATATCGCCTATTACATCGGCACAGAAGTTGGCTACCTTGTCTGCATTTCTTGTGATTACCATGCTTTGATAAGCTCCGGGCACTTTTTTGGCAGCCATGGCGTGAAAAGGCTTTTCTTCAGCAGCTGTTGCAGCCACTCCGACCATATCAAATACGACCCCTATAAGTACAATAAATAATACGATCAGCATACCAATTGCCCAACCGACGCCTGAAAGGACAGCCGTTGATACAATTGAAAAAATAGCCGCTAACACCAATGTGATAACGGCAATAAAAAGACTCCAGTTTATCGATTTTTTCCATACAGTTTTCATAGTATTATTTATCTCACCTAGACAGTATATTCACTTTATTTTTGTTCGTAAACCTTATGTAACAAAATCGGAGGCCATCCAGGGCGTAAACATTATGGCTTAGGTCCAGTAGGTTTTCCCAACCAGCTGCCCGAACGTCGCCGTTCCGGCGGTTTCCCTTTAAAGCCGGCTTGATGCCGTCTCCGAATCAGACTGGATTACCACTCAGACCACACTGCAATCCACCCTGGACGTTTTTCAAACAGTCTAGGAGTTTTCCCCAGCAATTCCGTGCCACTTTCTTAGCCTCTTTTGCAGAGCAGGTTTCAGATGTTAAAAAGCAGGTCGTTGGCCGACAAACCGTACTCTCAAAAGAACATCATTCCCGCTGCTCCACTCAAGGCAGGCTACGCTGCGAGATTGGCTTCCCTTGCCTCTCGTCAGGTCTTACCTTTTCCAAGGGCATATAATCTGTTACACGACTACTTGGAAAAGGCCTCCGCGGTGAAAGGGTTCACGCCCACATGCCATTGTGGATCGCCCTTAGCACCTTTACTCCCAGCAATGACCCAAGGCTGGGCGCCTCGAGCCAAAGCGAAGAACTTCATCGATGTGCCCTTCAGCGGATTTTTAGGCCCGCCTCGAAAATGGAGAATCGACTAGAATACCGCGCCATCCGATTTTGGTGTAAAAATAGTATATCATGAATAAAATTGATTGTACAAAGCTCTGTCCCTATTTTGTCCGGTGTTGAATATACTCTACAAATTCGTTAAGAATATCACTTTTTCCATTCAGCTGCCGTGCATATTCTTTCGCTTTTTCAGCATGCCATGCCAGCTTTTCCTTTGCCCCTTCGAGAGTCAGAAGCTTTGGATACGTACTTTTGTCTTTATTTTCATCACTGCCGGCGGGTTTGCCCATTTCCTCTGAATCGCCTTCTACATCAAGAATATCGTCTTTTATTTGAAAGACAAGACCAAGCTCCCTGCCGAATGCGCGGAGTTTGGAAAGATCTTCTTCAGGCGCTCCAGCCATGATACCTCCTGCTATAATAGAAAACCCGAGCAGATCCCCGGTTTTACGGTGGTGAATGGCCTCGAGCTCCTGAAGGTTAAGAGTTGATTTCTCTCCTTCCATATCTGCTACCTGGCCGCCTACCATCCCCTCTGCTCCTGCTGCCCTGGACAATTCCAGAATAAGCATTACTTTACTATAATCCGAGGTATCAGGGAGGCCTGCCAGCAGTTCAAATGCTCTTGTCAACATGGCATCTCCTGCGAGTATGGCATGGGCTTCCCCGTAGACTTTATGGTTTGTCAGCTTCCCGCGCCGGTAATCATCATTATCCATCGCGGGAAGATCGTCGTGGATCAGGGAATATGTATGAATCAGCTCTACTGCACAGGCTGCCTGCACCACATTCTCGCTGTTCTCTTTATAGGATTGAAAGGCCGCAAGCAATAGAAGCGGGCGTACCCTTTTTCCGCCTGCTTCTATGGAATAAAGCATGGATTCTTTTAAAGCTGCAGGCATGGAAAGATCTTTCACCGTCTGCGGGAGAACATCGTCAATGCGCGCTTTATTTACAGATATAAATCCTTCAAGTACTTTATTCACTTGCATCCTCTCCATCTATTGTTAATGGTTTAATTTCTCCGTTTTCTTCTATTATGACATCCATCTGCTTTTCTACTTTTTTAAGCTTGTCGTGGCAGAGGGAAGAGAGCTTCATTCCTTCCTGGTACATGTGCAGTGCTTTTTCAAGGGGAACGTCCCCTTCCTCCAGACTGCTTACCGTTGATTCAAGCTGTTCAAGAGCCTCTTCAAACGAGAGTTCTTTGTTTTCACTCATTATGCTCACCTTCCTTTTTTTCAAAATCCCATTTGCGTATATGTGTTGTTTCTATAATCTTTGTCCGCACGGTTCCATCTTTCATCTGTACGTCCATTCTGCTCCCCGGAACCGCCTGCCGGATGGAAGAAACCAGTTCTTCTTTCTCATCAAATGATACCTGGTAGCCTCTTTCCAGAATTTGAAGCGGATTAAGCAGGTTCAGTTTTTGGATGACATGATGAAACTCACTTTGTTTATTCAGCAGGTATCTGTTTTTGACTTTTTCGAGACGGGCTGCTGTCTGCACATACTCTTTCCGGCTTGACTCAAGTTTTCTTTCCGGGTGCTGCAGCTCCAGTCTTTTTTGCAGCATCTGAAACGAAGATAAGCTGCTTTCCAGCGTAAGAAGCCGTCGTTTTTCCAGCCTGTCCATCAATCGATCCAGCTCCTGCTCTTTCTGTTGAAGCAGCTGCATTGGGTAGCGGAAAGCGTAGGATCCCTGCAGCCTCTTTAAACGTTCGGTTCCGTGCTTTTTATGATTGTTCATCGCCAGGTGAAGCCGTTGCTCAAAAGAAGAAACCTGCTGCACCACGTCAATTAATGACGGAACCGCTAATTCGGCCGCTGCGGTTGGCGTTGCAGCCCTTACATCAGCTGCAAAATCTGCAATCGTAAAGTCTGTTTCATGTCCAACTGCTGAAATAATGGGAATGGTTATCGAATGAAAAGCCCGTGCTACTATTTCTTCATTAAAAGCCCAGAGTTCTTCAATCGACCCTCCCCCTCTTCCTGCTATTACCACATCAATCCCAGGATGCTGCTCTGCCTGCTTTAGGGCACGAACAATGGAGGGAGCTGCATCTCTTCCCTGAACGAGCACGGGGTATAGAATAATTTCAGCCGGGGGATATCTTCTTTTTATCGTAGATATCACGTCGCGTATCGCGGCACCTGTAGGAGAAGTTATAACAGCAATTTTCTTCGGGTAGGCCGGAAGCCGCTTTTTCATATCTTCACGGAAAAGCCCTTCCTGCTCAAGCTGATTTTTCAGCTGTTCGTATTTTATAAACAGCTGACCGATTCCGTCCGGTTCCATATCATTCACATACAGCTGATATTGCCCAAAAGGTTCGTAGACAGAAACGCGCCCTCGTATTAACACCTTCATCCCATTTTCAGGTTCAAATGCCAATGACTTATTATTTCCGGCAAACATAACAGCTGATATTTTCGACCGTTCATCTTTTATCGTAAAATACATATGGCCTCTGCTGTGTTTTTTGAAGTTTGATATTTCCCCTCTCAGCCAGACGGACTGCAGATCACTATTATGTTCAATCGTCTGCTTGATGCGGGCGGTCAGCTGAGAAATGGAAATCCAGCGGTCTTCCATAGCAGTCATATTTATCGGGCCCGCCTGTTGTATTCCCGAATAGCTGATTCCATTGTATTGTATAGAAGCATGGTAATCGTCATCGGCCCTACTCCGCCCGGTACAGGTGTAATATAGGAGGCTTTTTCTGCTGCATCATCAAATAATACATCGCCGCATAATTTCCCATTTTCTTTTCGGTTCATGCCGACATCAATAACAACAGCCCCGTCCTTTATAAAGTCTCCTGTTACAAACTCCGGGATTCCAATTGCTGCGATAACAATATCCGCCTGTCTGGTATAACTTTTTAAATCAACGGTTCTAGAGTGGCAGTATGTGACAGTAGCATTTTTATTTAACAGAAGCTGTCCCATAGGCTTACCAACAATATTGCTTCTTCCAATTACTACTGCATGTTTACCTTCGATAGCGATATTTTTATATTCAAGCATTTTAATAATGCCGTAAGGGGTGCAGGGAAGAAAAGCTTCCTGGCCGGTCATCATCCGTCCAACACTGATCGGATGAAAGCCATCTACATCTTTATCAGGATCTATTGCTTCAATTACTTTCTTTTCATCAATTTGTTTTGGAAGAGGCAGCTGCACAAGAATACCGTTGATAGCGTTATCCTGGTTATACTGGTCGATAACGTCGAGAAGCTCCTTTTCCGAAATAGTATCAGGCAGCTCATGCAGAACGGAGTGAATGCCGGCTTCTTTTGATGCCTTGTCTTTTCCTTTTACATAGGACATGGAAGCCGGGTTTTCTCCAACTATAATCACGGCAAGCCCCGGCTCGACTCCTTTTTCTTTCCATTGTGCTACCTGCTCTTTAATATATTTTCTCGTAGAGGCGGCTACTTCTTTACCGCTGATCAGTTCCGCTGTCATGACTCCTCCTCCTTTTTACCTTCACACTCTTTTAATACGTTCGATAAAACACCATTGATAAAGCTGCCTGATTCTTTCCCTCCAAAAGCTTTGCCAAGCTCAATCGCTTCGTTGACACTTACATGCAGAGGAATATCTTCAACAAACAGCATTTCATATACAGATTCACGCAGAATATTCCGGTCAATGTTGCCTACTCTGGTGATAGTCCAGTTCCAAGATGTTCTGTAAGCTGGGCGTCAATGCCCTCTTTTTCCTTCAATGTGCCTTCAATAACAGTTGTCAGAAAGTCATCCGGTATTTCGTCTTCTTCCAATGTGTTTTCCAGGGCATTCTCCCAGTTCACTCCCGTCAGATCGACCTGATATAACACCTGTACTGCTCGTAATCGTGCTAGCCTTCGATTCATTGCCCATTCCCTCTTCCACTTATTCAGGTACTTTACTGCAGACCTGCTATTTTTACGATAAATAAAACCCGTCCCATGCCGGGCTTAGTCAGCGGAAACGTCCGCTCCGTTTTCATGTAATGAATCAAGATATCTTTTAAGAATAAAAAGCCGCTATAACAGGGTGAGCTGTTATAACAGCCTATATTTACTTTCTTTTTATTTGATTGCTTCCTTCGGTTCCGTCTGCTCCAGCTGAATACCGGTCACGTGGATATTAATGGAATCGATTGCCACAGAAGTCATCGTTCTTAAAGCCTGATAAATAGCGCTTTGAAGATTTTTAGCTACTTGAGGCACAGCTACGCCGTACTGCATCGTTACTGATACATCAATTTTAACGCCCATTTCTCCAAGCTCTACTTTGACCCCTTTGCTAACGTTCTTCCGGCCGAGCTTTTCCGCTACGTCAAATGCGAAGCTTCCTCTTAATGAATGAACTCCGCTCACTTCCGAGACGGCAAGAGCAGTAATTACTTCAATTACATCGGGAGCTATTTCAATACGTCCAAGCTCATTCCACTCTTCTTTGATATCCAGTACCTTTTCATTACTCACGGCAGAGCCCCCCCTCTAAAATATGGTCTATTTTATTCCGGCTTTTCTGCTTCTTCTTTCGCTCTTTCTGCTTCTTCCGCTTCCAGCGCTTCTTTTTCTGCCAGCTCTTCCTGTTTTTTCACGAACTCCTCTTTATACTGTCTGAATACCGGAAATTCTGACAGGTTATCAGGAATTTTATCGTTTTCCAGTAAAATAATTTTCACCAGATTTTTATTTCTCGCCATATGATATTTCTCTTCATATTCGTTTTCTCTAACGAACTTCTTGAGATTTTCGTAGTCTTCCTCCTGAATGGAGACAGTATATGCACCGCTGCCCTCACCGTATTCGTGGCTGAACCCGACTTCAAATTCTACGATTTGAATTTGATCATTCTTCATATTCCTTGTCTGTTCTAATACTGCTTTTGCACCTTCTGTTAAGTCGTTCCAATCCATTATAATTCCTCACTTCTCATTTATATTATATACAGTTCGTTTTTTCACGTGTTGATTATACCATGCAGGTATGTTTTTTTCATCTACCTATCCCCGCACTTTCACACCACAGCTGACCGATCTTTGTAAGTCATCAGGCTGACCCCGACATAGCATAATAAAGATAGCAGAACAGGGATAGTAACGGAATGCATGCCAAGCATATCAGGGGAAAATTGATAAATGAGAACGTAAGATCCAACACCGCTGATGATCGATGCCAGCGCGCCATGTTTATTTCCTTTTTCCCAGTACAATCCCAGCACGATCGGCCAGATAAATGCAGCTTCCAGACCGCCGAAAGCAAATAGATTCAGCCATATTAAAAGCTCTGGTGGATTAAGGGCGAGTATAAAAACGGCCGTTCCCAGAAGTATCGTCACCGAATAGGTTACTTTTTTAATACGCTTGTTGTCTGCGTCGGGCTTTACGTAGTTTAAATAAACATCTTTAACCACCGTGGAGCTGACAAGCAGCAGAAGAGAGTCTACTGTGGACATAATAGCTGCCAGCGGCGCGGCCAAGACTATGCCGGCAAGCCAGGCCGGGAGAACTTCAAGCACAATCAGCGGCATGACAGTATCCGGTGCTTCTATTCCCGGTAAAATAGATCTGGCAAGCACCCCAGTAAGATGAATGCCAAACATCATAAACGCTACAACAAATGTTCCAATAATCAGCGCACGATGCATGGAGACAGAATTTTTGTAAGACATAGCCCGGACGGCCACCTGCGGCAGTCCAACTACACCGACACCTACAAGAATCCAGAATGAGGATACATAAAGCGGAGTCAGTTCTCCCTCCGCACCGAACGGAGAAACAAGGGCCGGGTTTTCTGCCGTTAAATCAGCCATAATAGCCGGCAGCCCTCCTCCAGCAATGATTGTTCCAATTAAAATAATCAAGGTTCCAAAAAACATTATAATGCCCTGAATGGTATCCGTTACTACAACGGCCCTAAAGCCGCCGATCGTTACATACACGAGGATAGTAACAGCAAAAATAAACAAAGCAGTGGTATAGGAAAGGCCGGTAATCGTTTCTACAAGCCTGGCCCCGCCTATCCACTGGGCTGCCATAGCAGAAAACAGGAAGAGCACAATGCTTGCTGCACTGAGTATAACGACAGCTTTGCTTTCATAACGGTTTTTCAAATAATCTACAAGCGTAATCGCTTTATACTGTCGTGATTTAATGGCAAATCGCTTTCCGAGAATCATGAGAGTGAAATAGCCGGTTACCACCTGTGCCATAGCGAGAAGCACCCAGCCAAGACCCTGGGTATAGGCGGCACCGGGCCCTCCAACGAAACTGCTCGCGCTGCCGTAAGTCGCAACCATCGTCATCGCGAGGATCAGGCCCCCCATTTCCCGGCTGCCTAAAAAATATTCCTGGAGGAAATCACTTTTTGTGGAAATACGCTTTGCTGATAAAAAACCAACTAGAAAAACGATACCTAAAAACAAAAGCAGAGGGACTATTACTGCTGTATTCATCTTTTTTCTTCCTCTTCTTCCAATGATATGTCAGTAAAAAAGAAACGAACGGCTAAAGAAACCAGAATAATAATGAAGATGGGGACAACGATACAGCTGAAAAAGAACCAGGCAGGCAGGCCTGCTATATATTGATACTCTGAAGGGGGTCCTGAACCCAGTCCATAAGCAAATCCAAACCATAAACAGAAGTGAATAACCACTATTCCCAAACCTATTAGTGCTTCTTTAGCCGTAATACTCCACCGTTTTTTTACAGGCTGTTTTGTCTTCATTTCTCCCTCTCTTCCCGGTCCTTACTATCCGATGATATACTGCGTTTCTCTTTCCAAAAGAAAAAAGGCCGTAAAGTGTCTTCCACTTTTAGGCCTTTTTCATCTACGCTCTTGAAACGTAGTTACCGCTTCTCGTATCAATAACTAAGCGGTCGCCCTGGTTTACAAAGAAAGGCACCTGAACAGTCAATCCTGTTTCAAGGGTGGCCGGTTTTGTTCCACCGGATGACGTATCCCCTTTTACGCCAGGTTCTGTAGCCGTAACTTCCAGCTCTACAGTGTTTGGCACTTCTACCCCAAGCGTTTCTGAACCATACGTGTTTACCTGTACTTCCATGTTGTCTTTTAGATAATTAAGTTCGTTTTTCAGCTGATCACTTGAAAGTTCAAGCTGTTCATACGATTCGTTGTCCATGAACGTATGCATATCTCCATTGGCATATAGATACTGCATACGACGGCGTTCAATGTGAGCGCGCCCTACTTTTTCACCAGCACGGAATGTTTTTTCCTGAATATTTCCTGAGCGCAGGCTTCTTAGCTTAGAACGTACGAATGCTGCACCTTTTCCAGGCTTAACATGCTGAAAATCTACTACCGTCCAAATATCATTTTCTACTTCAATGGTGAGTCCTGTTTTAAAATCGTTTACTGAAATCATTGCCGTTCCTCCATTTTTTATCAAGTCGGTACTTACTATATCATACTAATCATTCTCCTACTATCACTAATTCCTTCGGCGCGTAGGTAAGCACCTCATTACCATCCTCTGTAATTACGATATCGTCTTCTATTCTTGTGCCGCCTGCTTTTGGTACATATATTCCAGGCTCCACGGTAACTACCATGCCGGGCTCAAGTACCTGCCTGCCTTTAGGAGAAAGCCTTGGTCCTTCGTGCACTTCCATACCAAGTCCATGACCAAGACCATGTCCGAAATATTTCCCATATCCGGCCTGCTCTATATGGTTTCTTGCTATTTGGTCTGCTTCTATTCCAGTCATACCGGGTTTAATCTGCTCCACAGCCAGCAGCTGCGCTTCCAGAACAGTCTGGTAGATTTTCTTCAGTTCGCTTGTCGGCTCTCCTACTGCAATAGTACGGGTAATGTCTGAGCAGTAGCCTTTATAGTAGGCTCCATAGTCAAGCGTAACCAGCTCTCCGCTTTCAATTACTTTACTGCTGGCGACACCATGCGGCAGGGCACTTCTCCAGCCTGAAGCAACAATGATGTCAAAAGAAGAGGAAACCGCACCTTCTTTTCTCATAAAAAATTCCAGTTCGTTACTAACTTCTATTTCCTGCATACCCGGCTTAATAAACGTCGTGATATGGTCAAACGCTCTATCTGCAATTGCCGCCGCTTCTTTTAGAACTTCTATCTCTTCAGACGTTTTATACAGACGTACCTGCTCTACAATAGAAGATGTCGGGACAAGACCGGCAGTAATTTGTTTTTTCATCTGAGTGTACTGCTGATAAGTTACATACTCCTCTTCAAATCCAATGGTTTTAAGCGAATGATAGTCTGCAAGACGGGCCGTTTCAGCAATGACGCCTTTTTCATGCCTGATAATTTCAAATGCAGGACACTCTGCGGCCGCCTGCTCTATGTATCTGAAATCCGTTATTAAATATGCATGCTCTTTTGTAATGAATAAAGCTCCAGCCGTTCCTGTAAAACCGGATAAATACCTTCGATTCGTCTGGCTTTCTATAAAAATGGCTTCTATTTCTTTACTTTCCAACTTTTCTCTTACTTGTTGAAGCAGTATTTGCATAATTGCCCTCCTACGATCATCCATTATTTATCTCGGCTTTATTTTATCATATATTAGGAAGCTGCGGAGATTCAGGGACATCACCAATGTAAATAAGTTTCAGGTGTAAAATATGTAAAAAAGGGAAAACAACTATATGTCTTTTAAATAATAGATGTTGATATTGTTGTAGTGAACGCCTTAAAAATGGTGTAAAATTAGAAATAAGACACCAATGCCATCTCATTGGCATGGATGGGATGATACTATGACCGAACTTAAAAAAACAGCTTACGGAGGTCAGGCTATAGTTGAAGGTGTAATGTTCGCCGGAAAAACGACGACTGTAAGCGCAATACGCCGCAATAACGGAGAAATTGAATACTATGAGGTTAAGAAAAGAAGTATTCCTATCCTTCGATTTTTAAAGAAAATATTCATTATTCGGGGAATTGCTGGATTAATTGAAGCCAGTTCTGTAGGGATGAAACATTTGAATTACGCTTCGGATCGATATGATGTGAACCCCGAGGATGATGAAACACCAACCGTTGAAAAAACCTCTTCTAAATGGGGAATGGTGCTTGGTACTGCTGTAGTAGGTGTGAGTTCGTTTTTGTTTGGAAACTTTATTTTCACCGTCCTGCCGGCCATTGCAGCAGGAGGATTTACTCCTATATTTCCCGGTCACATAGCACAAAATCTTCTCGAAGGATTTTTCAAACTCATTCTGCTTTTCCTCTATATTTATCTTATCTCCCTGACTCCTATGGTTAAAAGACTGTTTCAGTATCACGGAGCTGAGCATAAAGTAATTAACACGTACGAAGCAGGAGTACCGCTTACCGTCCAGAATGTACAGCGTCACTCCAGACTTCATTATCGTTGTGGCAGCAGTTTTATTTTATTTACTGTTATTGTTGGAGTGCTTATTTATTTAATGGTGCCCTTTGATTCCCTTGCCGAGAGAATCGTACACCGGCTGGCTCTTATACCTGTTGTCCTTGGCGTGTCTTATGAAGTGCTTCAGGGCACAAATAAAGTTAGAAACATCCCTATCCTCAAATGGCTTGGTCTTCCTGGACTTGGTTTACAGCTTCTTACGACTAAACCGCCGAAAGACGATCAGGTGGAGGTAGCTGTACGATCTTTCGAAAAACTTCTTGAAGAAGAAAAGCACTCAGCCGAGCCAATCGATCATAATGCTGTATAATGAATAGTATCAAAAGTTGTGTTTTGCAAACCTGGCTCCCCAGGTTACTCTTAATGGAGGTGATCATATGTCGCGCATTCTTCGCCGGCCCTTCTTGCTGCTGTTGTTCGGACTCGCCGCCTTTGGTCTTGGTAACCAGCTTTTAACCAATCCTATATCCTTTCTCATTTCATTGGCAATCGGTCTTGCTATTGCAGTAGGCCTGTACTTTCTTTTTACGAAAGTTATTATGAAAAAAATGACGCAAAGACAGTACCAGTCCCATGCTCCTCCAAGATCAAAAGCAGCTAACGCACGCCGCGGCGGATCTGCTGCTCCGGCGAAAAGTCACTATAAATCTGCAGGCTCACAGCCAAAACCTGTTAAAAAGCGTTCTACAAAAGCAATTGCCCGTAAAAGAAGTGACACGCACCTGACTGTCATTGAAGGCAAAAAAACCGAAAAAAGAACCGGGCTCTTTTCTAAAGCCCGGCTCTTTTTATACATAATTGTTTACTATGATTCTCTTTTTGACTGACAGAAGGAGGAAATACTTCTATGATGCCGTTTTTAATGATCAGTGTTTTATCCGATCTGCCTTTATCTCTTTTGAACATTTTCTTTCATCCATATATTTACTTTATAATTATTCCTGTCATCTATTGGTGCTTTCATAAGCAGCTTGGTTTTAGACTTTTGTTTATTATGGCTTTCTCTTTTTATGTAAACATTCTTATTTCTTCTATCTATCCTTTTGATACATCGGTGCTGCTTGATCAGCAGTTTTCCGGTATGCCTATTGCTTTTCAAAGCGCCGTCGTATTCTGGGGCTTCCTAATACCGGAGATATCTGATCGACGTTACACTATAACAGCTTCCATTATTATAGCTTTCGCAGGGATACTCGCTTTTCTGGATCCAACCTATGCAACTGCTGACATTTTATATGCCGGCGTGATTGGTTTCTTTTTAATTTTTATTTTATACCGCTCGCTTGACTGGATAGGCGGTGCTCCTGACTTTCTTTTGCTGGGTGTTGCTGTTCTTTTAGGATTATGCCTCTTTCTTCTGGAACCGCAGGCAGCCTGGTTTGCCGGACTTCTTCTCGGTCTCAGCGCTGGATTCGACATTGAAACAATTAAGAATAGAATGAGGTATCCGCCGTCGTTTCTATCGAAATTAAAGGCCTGTGCAGCTGGACTGGCCGGTGCGGTCATCCTCCTGCTTTTGTTTGGATTTGCCACCTCACCGGCAGTAGTTTTTCTCTCCGGCATCATTCTTGGTTTCTGGATTACTTTGTTTGCACCGGTTCTTTTTATAAAAATGGCCTTCTCAAAAAGAGAAGGCGGCATTACTTCGAGCAGAAAAAGCTAATCTTTTGGCTTTTCCTGCTCGTTTCTATTTTGTACTTCACGAAGATCTCCTACTCTTTTAGGGTCTTCTTCAAAATACTGAACGATGTCTCCAATTCGGTCGATGGCGTCCCAGCTTAGATGGTGCTCAATACCCTCTACATCCGTGTAGATATGTCCATGCTCTACGCCAATAATCTGCATGAAATTCTCCAGCAGTTCATGGCGGTATACGAGACGCTTCCCTATCTTTTTCCCTTTTGCTGTTAAGATCAAGCCTCTGTACTTTTCATACACTAAGTATTCCTGTTTATCTAATTTCTGAACCATTTTCGTAACGGAGGAGGGATGTACTTCCAGCGTTTCAGCAATATCTGACACTCTGGCGTATCCCTTTGCTTCAATAAGCTGATAAATTCGTTCTAAATAATCTTCCATACTTGGAGTAGGCATACTAAGATCCTCCATAGACTTCATAGTTTACGACACATTGTTGCACACCTTTATTGTACATGAATAAAAGAGAGTTCACAATTTAATTTCCCATATTGCCCTGTAAGGGAATTTTTTTTCCTTAAAGCAAACTTTAACAAAAAAAGAAGCAGGCTTCTGCAGCCCGCTTCTTTTTATATTTTACAATCCGCACTTCAACTGGGCACTGCAGTTTGTGCACGTGTTGCAGCCTCCAATATCTTCAATGGATCCTTCTCTGCACACGGGACATGTGTCCCCAATTTCATTACCGAAATTAACAGTAGTGGAACGAACATCTTTAATCGTGTCTACGAGAACGACTTTCTTTTCAGGTGAAGCGGTTGATTCCTCTTTCGGTTCAAACGTATTATCTTCTGCTTTTAATGTTAATACTTGGGCGTCCCGGCTTCCATCTACATAAACCGTACCGCCTTTGGCACCGCCTTTATAGAGACGCTCATATACTCCCTGTACCTGTTCTACTGTATAGCCTTTAGGAGCATTGACCGTTTTAGAAAGCGAGCTGTCTACCCATTTTTGGATAACGCATTGGACATCTGCATGATTTTCCGGCAGCAGTTCCATTGCAGAGATAAAGAATTCCGGAAGATTATCTTATCAGCTTCTGGATTTCTATCCAGATATTCCTGCACAATCGCTGCATTCACTTCAATGAATTTTCCAAGCCGGCCGCTGCGATAATATTTAAAGGAGAAGTATGGTTCTAGTCCCGTACTCACTCCTACCATTGTTCCTGTACTGCCGGTTGGTGCTACGGTAAGAAGGTGTGAGTTGCGAATACCGTATTCTTTTACTCCATCCAAAATATCCTGAGGCATTTTCTTCATATAGCCGGTTTCCGTAAAGGCCTGGCGCAGACGATTTGTTTCCTCTGCTGACGATGCTTCCAAATAAGGGAAACTGCCTTTTTCTTTAGCAATTTCGATACTTGTACGATATGCAGTTGTTGCAATCGTTTCAAAGATTTGATCAATCAGTACATTTCCTTCTTCTGATCCATACGTAGTTTCTGTGTAAATTAACAGATCATGCATTCCCATTACGCCAAGCCCTACCCGGCGCTCGCCTTTTGCCTGTTTCGTATTATCTTCAAGGAAATACGGCGTGGCATCGATGACGTTATCCTGCATCCTTACACCGGTTGCTACTGTTTTCCGGAGTTTGTCGAAGTCTACTACCTTTTCGTCTTTATCAGCCATTTCAGCTAAGTTCACAGCGGCCAGGTTGCAGACGGAGTAAGGCGCAAGCGGCTGTTCTCCGCATGGGTTGGTTGCGACTACTTTTTGTCCATAGCTCTGCGCATTTGTCTGTTCATTTGCATTATCTATAAAGAAAATACCAGGCTCGGCTGAATAGGTTGCACACACGTTAATCAGCTTCCAGAGCTCACGTGCTTTAATCGTACGGTACGTACGGACTGCGTGTCCTTTCTGTTCCCATTCGCGGACATCGCCGCTTTCCTGCCAATCCTGATTATACTCTGCCATTTCTTCTTTGGAGTAGTTTTCAACATCTGGAAAGCGCAGCGAGTAGTCTGCATCATTTTCTACAGCCTTCATAAAATCATCGGTAATGCAGACAGAGATGTTGGCCCCGGTTAAAAACTCAGGGGAGTTTACGGTATAAGTGCCCCCCGCATTAAGCTTATCTTCTGCTTCCTGAAGAACTTTATTGTCGAATCCACCTTGTCCCGGGATAGACTGATAGTTAAGAATACCCTGATACATTGCTTCTTCTGTTGGAGATAACGGAGTAAATTTAAGTTTTTCCTGAATAAGCTTTTTAATCTGCTCATCCTCTGTATTTTCAAGCAGAAAGCGCAGAATACGCGGATTCTGCATTTTAGATACGATAAATTCAAGTATATCG
This sequence comes from Sinobaca sp. H24, assembly GCF_023845525.1. NCBI lineage: Bacteria > Bacillati > Bacillota > Bacilli > Caryophanales > Sporolactobacillaceae > Sinobaca > Sinobaca sp. H24. The sequence continues at coordinate 49,016 of NZ_JALBWT010000027.1, read as the reverse complement.
GGATGCCAGTCTGCCAACATAATCATCTGTGCGCCTCTTCTTGAACCGCCCTGTTCTACTAAATGCGTAAGCTTTGCAATATCATCAAGCCAGGAAACCGAACCGGAAGATTTTCCGTTGACTCCTTTTGCAAGTGTATTTCTTGGTCTCAAGGTCGAACCATTCGTCCCAACACCGCCGCCCCGGCTCATAATTTCCATTACCTGCTTGCGGTGCTCGGAAATCCCTTCTCTCGAATCGGCAATATAAGGCATCACGTAGCAGTTGAAATAGGTTACATCTGTTTCTGCACCGGCTCCGTATAGTACCCGTCCTGCCGGGATAAAGTTCATATTAACCAGTTCTTCGTAGAATTCCTGGAAAGAATGGCGGCGTCTTTCTTCTGTTTTTTCTACACTTGCAAGTCCTGTAGCATTACGCTTGGCAATCTGCTCATAGTATATTTCCAAAGGTTTTTCGATAACATCTAGAGAACGGACTACCGTTCCTGTTTCAGACTCTTGTTCATTAAGAAGCGGGAGGAATTCATTATCTACTCTTACTTCAGCTGTATTGTTTTCCCGATCTATGACAGTAACAAATCCAAATCCTCTGGCAGGGAATTTGGGATCTTCCTTAACAGTTAAAATAACAAAATCATTTTCTTTGAGCGTTTTCTTTTCCGTGTCCTTAAATGTATAACGATCAAGCATGACTAAGCGGGAAACGCCTGATTTTGTCATCTGCATATCTTCTGTTACTGGATGCACCTGCGGGAATAAGGAAATATCTTCATTTAATTGGGCTGTGTTTACTTTTGGCATTTGTTTTACTGCTGTACTCATGTAAATTCCTCCTGTTTCACTTCTTGATTTTTTTCCGGCATCGAACCGAGGGATCGGGATATTTTTCTGTTTAATAAAAGAAAATAACCAGACTAATCAAGTGTACGACTGATTTAAAGCTCTTTCTGAATGATACCATATGGTCTTCTCCAAAATCAATATATAGTATTTATATTTTATATATTGACACTATATATAGTTTTTAAACCTCTTTTTATGAATTTGTCAATTCTAGAAAAAACAAAATAAGAAGCAATAGTGTCCTCCGCTGTCGTTTTTCGATAGTAACCTCGTTATTTGAGACATTTCATTTCTTGCGAACCAGGAGGATATTTGTATGTAGGTTTTTATCGTTTTTCGTGGTATCTTAGAAAAAAAGCTGGAGGTAATATAATGGACTATGTATGGAAAAAAGGCAATATAATAGAGCACAGAAATGCCGATGTTTCGTTTGAAGACCGCGGATATTATTTCGGCGACGGGGTATATGAAGTAGTCCGCCTTTATAATGGAGTCTGCTTTCAGCTCGAAGAACACTATACACGATTTGTACGAAGTACTGAGGAAATTGATATCCCTATTCCATTTACTCTTATTCAATTCAAAGAGATGATTGATTCACTGTCAAAGGAAAATAATATTTCCGAAGGATATGTTTATATTCAAATTACAAGGGGCGAGCAGGAACGTAATCATTTATATGAACGCGGACTCGAACCCGTGGTTACCGCTTTTGCAAAAGAAGCCCCAATTCCAGTTGAAAAACAGAAAAAACGGTATTTCCCTATACGCGTTGGAAGACATACGCTGGCTCCGCTGCGATATAAAGACTATTAACCTTCTCGGAAATGTGATGGCTAAACGAAAAGCAGAGGACAACGCATGTGATGAAGCTCTTCAGCACCGGGGGACGGTTGTTACAGAAGGGTCTTCGACCAATATTTTTATTGTTAAAGACGGAGCGGTTATTACGCATCCTGCCAATGAACTTATATTAAACGGCATTACCAGGCTTTTCATTCAACAGCTTGCCAAACAGCATAACATTTCTTTTCTCGAAAAAACGTTCTCTGTAGAAGAAGCTTCCCATGCTGATGAAATGTTTATTTCCAGTACTACGATGGAAATCACACCGGTTGTTCGGATTGAAGGCTCCTTTCAGGCAGACTATTCTATCGGACCGGTTACTAAACGACTTCAGGAAGCATTTTCCGCAGCTGTAAGGCCCGCCGAAGAATCTCCTTTGAAATAAACGAACAAAAAGACCCGCTCAAGGCGGGTCTTTTCATTTGATGCAGTCTTTTTTAACGAAGATAGTTCCAGTCGTCTGATTCGTAGCGCTCTTTCGCCAGGTTCTGCACTTCTTTTTCCTGCTCTTCTGTAAGCTTATAGTCCACCCAATTTACATTTAATCCATCAGCAAAGCCTTTGTGAAAAGCCTGGACCACATCTTCATGAGAAACCGGCACTGATTTTATTTCGTTGATCGCCACTGCTTTTTTTCGGAACGCGCGCTGCATTCTTTCCCGGACCCGATCATTGGAATACGTAAACACATCAAACAGCATATCCTCATCCAGGTCAATTATAATCGAGCCGTGCTGGAGAATAACGCCCTTTTGTCTCGTTTGTGCACTGCCTGCAATTTTGCGGCCCTCTACTACCAGTTCATACCAGCTCGGCGCGTCAAAGCATACAGCAGACTGTGGATTTTTAAGGCCCTGCTCTTCTTCTTTGCTCCTGGGCACAGAAAAATAAGCATCCAGTCCAAGGTTCAAAAACCCCTGCAGCAGCCCTTCGGAAATAACCCGGTATGCTTCTGTTACCGTAGCAGGCATCAACGGATGATCTTCTGAGACAATCACGCTGTACGTCAATTCCTTATCATGAAGTACTGCTCTTCCTCCTGTAGGCCTGCGGACGAAACCAAGTTTATGTTTATCTACTGCGTCTAAATCGATATCTTTATGTACCTTTTGAAAATAGCCGATTGAGAGAGTAGACGGATTCCATCCGTAAAAGCGGACAACCGGAGGTTTTTTCCTTCGCTGTGCCAGCGGAGGAGCATTTCATCCATTGCCATATTGTAAGCAGGAGATTGTTTCCCTGAGTCTATAAAGTACCATTTTCTTTTTCCATTTCAGCACACCTTTCTTTTCATCTTTCAGTGTACCAAAGCTTTTTCTATTTCTAAAGAAGTTAAGATTTTTCCTGGCATTTGCTTTGTATAATAGATTTGTTTTGCTTCTTGAAGCAAAAATTATTATAATATTCCTTGTGAGCTTTTTTTAAAGGAGAGGAACAAATATGGCTTGGATCCTATGGGGTATTATCATCGTTTTGTTGTCATTTCTGTATACAGAAGGCTTGTAAAGCCTAAGTTTCTAACAGAATTGACAGAAGAAGAATTCAAACAGGGGTACAGAAAAGCTCAGCTGATTGACGTAGAGAACCCCGTGAATATAATGGCGGCCATATACTCGGCGCCAGAAACATTCCGCTTCCCAGTTAAAACAGCGCATTACCGAAATACGGAAGGACAGGCGGTCTACTTGTACTGCAGTCCGGATCTCGAAGCAAGCAGTGCCCGGTTATTCAAAAGAAAACCGGCAATGAAAACATCTCCCAGTTAAAAACCGGTTTTAAAAAATGGACTGGCAAAATTAGAAAGTAAAAAGCTGTCTCCCCGCGGAGACAGCTTTTTTTCTTTATGATGATAGCTTCTTCTTTTTTAGAAAATTCATGTCGCAGAACCGGCTTTCTTGCTGCAAGCGTCTCATCCAGCCTTTTAATAACTGTCGTATGCGGCGCTTCCTGAACCGTTTCCGGACTTTCTTCTGCTTCTTTCGCGATCGTAATCATAGCGTCTGCAAATTCATCAAGCGTTTCTTTAGCCTCTGTCTCTGTTGGTTCAAACATCATACACTCTTCTACATTAGTAGGAAAATATATAGTAGGCGATGATACCCAAAATCCAGCAGACGTTTAGCGATATCAAGCGTTCTCACACCAAGCTGTTTCTGTCTTTTTCCAGAAAGAACAAATTCGTGCTTACAGTGTCTATTATATGGAAGATCATAATACGGTTCGAGAAGTCTCATCAGGTAGTTTGCATTCAGTACCGCGTATTCAGATACTTTGCGGAGCCCCTCAGCCCCCATCGTGCGGATATACGTATGGGCTCTTACATTGATTCCGAAATTTCCATAAAAAGGCTTTACTCGTCCAATAGATTCCGGACGATCATAGTCCCATTTGTAGGTTCCGTTTTCTTCTACAAGCAGCGGTTTCGGCAGGTAGGCAATTAAATCCTTTTTTACGCCTACAGGGCCGCTGCCCGGACCTCCTCCGCCATGAGGCCCGGTAAATGTTTTATGCAGGTTCAGGTGAACGACATCAAACCCCATATCGCCCGGACGTGCTATTCCTAAAATAGCGTTGGAATTGGCTCCATCGTAGTAAAGCTTGCCGCCGGCCTGATGAATAATAGCTGCCATTTCCTGAATATCTTCTTCGAACAGTCCGAGCGTATTAGGATTTGTCAGCATCAAAGCGGCCGTGTCTTCTCCTGTTACTTCTTTTAAATGTTCAAGGTCAACCAGACCGCGTTCATCGGTCTTTACCGTTACGGAATCAAATCCAGCTACCGTAGCTGACGCCGGATTGGTTCCATGTGCCGAATCAGGAACGATTACCTTGGTTCGTTTGTGGTCCCCATTTGCCTCATGGAACGCTCTAATCATCATCAGACCGGTCCATTCTCCCTGAGCTCCTGCAGCCGGCTGAAGGGTTACTTCGTCCATACCAGCTATCTCTTTTAACTCTTCCTGCAGTTCAAACATCAGCTGCATGGCACCCTGCACCTGATAGTCCGGCTGATAGGGATGAAGATGGGCAAACCCTTTTAATCTGGCGGAGTCTTCATTCATCTTTGGGTTATACTTCATCGTACATGAGCCGAGTGGATAAAAGCCGGAATCAACGCCGTGATTTCTAGTAGATAGAGCTGTATAGTGCCTCATAATCTGGAGCTCTGATACTTCCGGCAGTTCCGGGTTTTCCGTACGCTGCATCTCCTCAGGCAGAATCATATCCAGGTCCACGTCCGGCACTTCGAGCTCCGGAAGCGAATAGCCGGTACGTCCCGTTTTACTGTATTCAAATATCAGTTTCTGTTCTTTATTCATGCCAGCACCCCTTTCAATTCTTCCACAAAGTGATCCATCTCTGCTTTGCTGCGTTTATCTGTCACACAAAGGAGCATCTGCCCTTTTTTGCCTGCCTTCGTCTGTTCCAAATCATATCCGCCGATAATGCCGCGTTCAAATAAAGAACGATTTATGTTATCGACAGAGTCCGGGAGCTGGATAACAAATTCATTAAACACAGGCTGCTCTGCTGTTATTTCTATGCCCGCCTGCTGAAGCTGCTGCTTCAAATAGTGTGTTTTTTTCACATTCTGCACAGCCATTTCTTTTACGCCCTGTCTGCCGAGAGCAGTCATTGCTACAGATGCCGCCAGCGCATTAAGTGCCTGATTCGAGCAGATGTTGGATGTCGCTTTGTCTCTGCGGATGTGCTGCTCTCTTGTCTGGAGGGTCAGTACAAATCCACGGATTCCATCTTCATCTTCCGTTTGTCCGACAAGTCTGCCTGGTACTTTACGCATTAATTTTTTTGTTGTCGTAAAATATCCGCAGTGCGGACCGCCAAACTGGGTTGGGATACCAAAAGGCTGGGCGTCGCCGGTAACAATATCGGCACCAAATGAGCCGGGTGATTTCAGTACGCCAAGTGCCAGCGGATTACTTGATACGATGAATAAGGATTTATGCTGGTGGATTAGTTTTTCTGCAGACTGAAGATCTTCAATCGAGCCGTAAAAATTAGGATACTGAAGGATAACACCGGCTGTATGCTCGTCGATTTGTTTTTCCAGCTCGTCCATATCTGTTTTTCCATCTGTAAGAGGAATGGTCTCCACTATAATTCCCGGCCCGGAAGCATAGGTTTCGATTACGTGCAGCGATTCCGGATGAACACCTTCCGACACTAAAATTTTCCGCGAGGAACTTTTGTGCTGGCTTCCTGCAACCAGTGCCGCTTCGGCAAGGGCGGTATGGCCGTCATACATAGATGAATTGGCAATGTCCATGCCAGTTAGTTCACATATCATTGTCTGAAACTCAAAAATAGCCTGCAGCTCTCCCTGGGAAATTTCAGGCTGGTAAGGAGTGTAAGCTGTATAAAATTCTGAACGCCTGATAACATGATCAACAATCGAAGGAATATAATGATCATACACTCCTGCGCCTAAAAAAGAGGGGTACGACTGCAGATCAGCATTTTTATTACTCAACTGCTGCAGTTCTTTCATTAATGCTGTTTCATTCAATGGGGCACGCAGTTTCATTTCCCCTTTGTACCGTATCTTTTCCGGAATATCGGCAAAAAGTTCTTCTGTAGTGGAAACTCCTATAGTTTTTAGCATTTCCTGCTTATCGGTTTCTGTCATGGGCAAATATCGAAAATCCATTTTTATTCCTCCTCTTTCCTATCCTTTTTTATAAAATGGAACCGGTACGACTTTTGCTGTTTTATTCTTGCCTCTAACATCAACAATAACTTCACTGCCCAACTCTGCCGCTGCTGCTTCTATTAAAACGAGACCGACATTCTTTCCAAGAGTAGGAGACTGCGTTCCGGAAGTGACAAAGCCCACTTCTCTGGAGTCAGGAGAAAATACGGTGTAGCCAGTGCGGGGTATACCTTTATCGATCATTTCAATTCCAGCAAGTTTTCTCGGAACTCCGGCCTCTTTTTGCTTTTGCAGTGCTTTTTTTCCAATAAATTCTCTGGAATCCTTCAGCTTCACAGCGAAACCCATTCCTGCCTCCAGAGGAGAAATGGTATCAGAAAGTTCCTGTCCATACAGAGGAAGCTTCGCTTCAAAACGAAGCGTGTCCCTGGCTCCGAGTCCTGCCGGCAAAAGACCGTGCGGGCCCCCTGCCTCCATGATCGTCTCCCATATACCCGCAGCATCTTCTGCTTTGCAGTAAATTTCGAATCCATCTTCTCCCGTATAGCCGGTGCGGCTTGCAAGCACCCGGCACCCAGCAAGCTCTGTCTTTTCAGAAAATCGAAAAGGCTTGATTTCTTTTAAGTTAGTTTGTGTTAATGTCTGTAGAATTTTCTTCTGCTGCAGGTCCCTGCAGGGCAAGAAGAGCTGTTTCTTTTGATATATCTTTTATTTGAACGTCCGGCCCGGCATGCTCCGTAAGCCAGTCAACATCTTTCGACGTATTGGCTGCATTAAGTACGAGAAAATATTTTTCTTCATTCAGTTGATAAACAAGCAGGTCATCAATCGTCCCTCCCTGTTCATTGCACAAAAAAGTGTACATGGCCTTGCCATTTTCCAATGAAGCCGGGTTGTTGGTAAGCATTTTCTGCAGAAAAGCCTCTGCATCTTTCCCTTCTACAATGGCTTCTCCCATGTGAGAGACATCAAACAATCCAGCTTTTGTTCTTACCGCCTCATGTTCTTCTTTAATACTGCTAAAACGAACCGGCAGCTCCCAGCCTCCAAAATCCGTTGTTTTTGCCCCATACTTTTCATATAGCGTGTAGAGCGGTGTCTGCAATGGCATTGTATATCCTCCTTCATTTGTAAAAACAAAAAAGACAGAGAAACCCCTGATATGGGTTTCTCTGTCCTAAAACCAGAAAGTTTCATCTCTATGAGACTGTCTTCGTGGGTGGCCCGCTCACGGGCACTCTCCAGAGATTCGTCGGATAAAAGTCTGTTTGCCTGAGAGATTCACTGCTGCTGCAGTTTGCTCCTTCGGCGCCGCTCCTCTGTATGCGGGCTCTCCCTTTATCGTCATCCGTCGATATTCTTTTTTATATGCTTGGTGCCCCGCTGATTAACGTCATGACGGAAAACCATCCAAAGACTAAAAAAGCGACTCCTGCAAAACCAACAGCAAAAAAATTACGGCGTCTTAATTCTCTTACTACAGCGAGAGCACACAGGATTGCCACTATTAAAAGTGTTACACCTAAAGCCATGCGGTCTACCCCCTTTAATATGTACAGTATTCTATTTACATTTTTCAAACAATTATGATATTGATTTAATTATACCGTTTGTTTTCTTATTTTGCACCTATATTTTTTTTAACGTACAATAAATGATAGACCGGCAAACGAAAGGAGTCCTCTTGATTATGGATTGGAAGCAAATACCGTTAGGCCCCCTGCAGACAAATTGTTATGTGTTATTTAATAAAAATAAAGAAGCCGTTATTTTTGACCCAGGTGGACATGGAGATGTACTAAATGCCTGGCTATCCGATAATAACCTTCAACCTCTGGCTGTGCTGCTAACCCATGCTCATTTTGACCATATTGGCGCTGTAGAAGATGTGCGTCAAAAATGGAATATACCTGTTTATCTGCATGAATCGGAACAAGATTGGCTTACAGACCCTGAAAAAAATGGGTCATCCCGCTTTTTAGGAGATGCAGCCATTAAAGCAGAGCCTGCTGACGTATTTATCACGAAAGAATCCGAGCTCAACATAGGATCTTTTCATTTTACCCTCTTTCATACTCCCGGCCACTCACCGGGCAGCATTTCTTTTTACCATAAAGAAACAAAAACCGTTTTTCAGGAGACGTATTATTTGAAAGCGGCATTGGCCGGACGGACCTGCCGGGCGGAGACTACGAAACGCTTATTACCAGCATTAACGAAGCGCTTATGCCGCTTCCTGAAGAAACTTCTGTTGCCTGCGGCCATGGGAATGTTACTACGATTGGAAATGAGATGGCCTCTAACCCTTTTCTTCATGGGTTTTCTTAAAACAATACTAGAATACAAAACAAAAAGGCTCTCGATGGGAGCCTTTTTGTTTTGAAAAAAACGGCATTTCTAATGAAAACCTGTTTCCATCATAAATGTGGTGTAATAAGTAAATCCTACAAAAAAAACGGTTAAATAGATGCCAAAAATATAAACATACATTCGTTCAGATAAGTTCATGAAACCAAGTCCAGAAAAACAGCGGTCTGAGCAAAAAAGAAAACAGCCATTTGAAACATATCCCCAACAAGAAAAGCACTGCAAATACAGTCGTCCAAAATGAAATCACCCGAAACATGCGATCCATTCAACATACCCCCTTTTCTTATCATTAGCGCTATTATGTATGCCCTTTAAATAAGAGTAGTTGTATATAGTATATAGCAGAAAACTTCTATTTGTAAATGCTTTCAAAGCTTTAGTTCATCGATTCATAATAAAAGGAGTGGCTCCTTTCCTCTCCGCTCTCGAGCTGCGCTGTAATCTTGACACGGGCTTTTCGGATACAGGAGAGCTGGAATTAATTACAGCCTTTGCTTCAGGAAAAATATATTCCTGTTTCCCCGCCTGTTTTCCATCCTGATACCATTTCTTTTCTGCATTTTGAAGCGTCCATTCCAGCCTGATACTTTGTTCATGAAGCACTGCGTTTTGTTTATGAACCGCATAGCTTCCAACCATGAGCATTGCCAGTCCGGCGCATAGTGCGCATAGTGCTGCGGCTATAGGCATCATTCCTCCCTTTTGATCCAGCCTCCATCCCTCCCTATGACCGACAGGCGGAATCCTGCAGGCGTCTCCCATTTTCGTCCGTTTTTTTCTATCACTGTAATATAAGCACCATATTTTCTGGGCTCCACGTAAAACGTTTCCACATTCTGGAGAACAATTTCAAATCCTTCATTGTTTTTTCTACGCACAATCCGGTCTTCCCGCTGTTCATAAAGACGTTCATCCTCTGGTTCTTTTATTACTATCCGGTTTTCTTCTATTTCTAACTCATGGGCATAATCAAAATCCGTTTTAAGCTGCTGAAAAAATATCGGAATGTCCTGTCTTCCTTTTATCAAATCGCTGGAGAATACCCCTATAAAAGGGATAATCAGTACAACAACAATGAGCGTTATTGCTAAAGATAGTACTGTTTCAATGAGAGTAAATCCTGATTCTTCACCCATATACATGCAGGCATTTTTTCGAATTTCGTTTATTTTGTGCCTCCCATTCCACACAAACCGTGGTTCCGCCCTTTTCCCTATAGCTGTGTAAAGTATATATGTCCCTCGGGCTCTTAGACTGATAGGGCTGTTTCGTAACATCTGCTGTGTTTACAAGCCATGCCTCTTCTTCCAGAACAGCCAGAGCTCTCTGCTCTTCCTGAACCGAACGAATTTCTATAGAAGCTGTTGTATACAAAGGAAGCACGAACAGTCCGGCAAGCAGAATTAAAGCAAGAGCCCCTGTGGATTCAAGCAGCGTAAAACCCTTATCCCATTGGTTCAATATAAAACCTCCCGCTGCCAAGCAGAAAAACCAGTCTGTACCGCTTATTCGGTGTATCAATCGTCAATGTTCCCGGCCGGCGGATGTTGCCATTTGCCGTAAAAACAACATCTGACTCTTTTAAACTGGCGCTTTCTACATACACTCCTTCCGGCATTTTCTTTGATTTAACAGCTGATGAATGAAAAGGTTTTATGCTGTAAGATCCAGCGCTTGAATTAAATAAAAATTGAGTTACTTCTTCATGAGAATATGCGTATTGCTGGGCAAACAGCAAATCTTCTTCAAGCACATGCAGAAATCGTTCGATTTCTTTTACCTGATAAAATGTATAGAGACTGTGTATAGGCCAGGCAGTAAATATAATAAGTATTCCCAGCACAATCAGCATTTCTGTCATCGTATGCCCTTTTTCATTGAATACTGGTGTCATTAAGACCCTTTGCGCACTTTCCCATTTTCCAGTACGAGAGGCGATTCATCCGGGCAGGTTATTCTATCGACATATTCCGCTTCCTGAAGTTCACTGAGAGAAGACGGGGCTTTATTGTATTCTACTGCATATGCGGCTGCCTGTGATTCCAACAGTTTAATCGTAGCGTCACAGCCTTTATTCTGAGCCACTCCGTTATTGGTAACAACGTTTGGAATGGCAATCAATAAAAGAACGGTAATAATCAATAGAACAATAAGCATTTCCACCATCGTAAATCCCGATTCTTTCATATTTCTTTTTGTCATGCGCCGTTTCTCCTTTGAATAATAATTTTTAACAGAGCTTCAATATTTTCCTCCTGAATCTGTTCAAGCTTTGTTACTTTTTCCTGAAGCACCATAAATTCTTCTTCTGCAAATGGTGTCTTTTCTGATATAACCGGCATCTGTGTACCTCCTTTTTTTAAATAGCATTCATTAGTTCAAACATTGGTAAAAATACGGCAAGAAACAAGCTGAGAACAATAAAACCTACAGCCGAAAATAAAACAGGCTGAAAAATCATTACCGCTTTTTTGACTTTTTCTTCGAGAAGATGCAAAAGCCTCTCGCTGTAAAACGATAAATGATTTCCTAATTTACCCGAAGCCTGCCCGTGGGATATAACAAATTTCATTTCTTCCTGAAAAACATTAAGGGCTTCCAGCGCATCGGCTAAGGGCTGTCCTTCCCTGAGGCGATCCTTCAGCGCACACCCCTGTTCTTGAAAAAACAAAAAATGATCCTGTTTTTCAAACACAAGACAGGCATTATGAATGGACAGTCCTCCTTTCAACAGACTACTCATTTGGAATGAAAAATACTGGGTAAGAAATAATCTAATATAAGAAGATAACAGAGGAATACGCATGAGGTGTTCTACTTTTTTTGTCGGGGAAATACGTCTGAAGTAAACGGTCCACCAAAGAACAAGCACAATCCCTGCAAACATAGGTGGAATAAGCAGATAAGGTGCATAGCGGACTCCAATAAAGACCGCATTCGTAAATAAAGGCAGCTCCACGTGCAGAGAGGTAAACAGCTGTTCAAACTGCGGGAAAAGGTATTGAAGCATAACAAATCCAATCATAAAAAGGATCCAAATTAACAGCAGAGGATACATCGACATTTTTTTCAGCTCATGCAGGACCGCAAGTCTTCTCGCATAATGTCTTCCGGCATCTTCCAATCCCTGGTTAAGCGTGCCCGACTGCTCTGAGAAATAAACAAATGCAGTGACGTCTGCTGGAAAATGAAGCGGCGCCAGCAGATCGTGAAAAGAACTCCCTTTTTTTAATTCCTCTATCATCCATTCCACATTTTCTTTAATAAATTGAGGCTGTTCCCATGTAAGCAGATGAAGCGCCTGATCAAGAGTATATCCGTTTGTCAGCAGTTCCCCGCATTTTTCCAGGAAAGCTGCCTTGTCTTTCTTTTTCCATTTATCTTTCACTGGTTTCCTCCTTATCGAGGAAATAATAAGACGGCAGCAGTTGAAAAGCCGCTGCTTTCGCTAATTGACGCTCATAAATAGGGTTGGATTGATTGGAAGATTGGAGAGGGTTCTGCAGCGCTTTCTGGAGACTGGAACCAGTCAGCATATCATAAACAGGGAATCTGGAGGCGTGCTGATGGCGGGAGCATAAAGGAGAGCATGGGGAAGGATAACACCAGCTGCAGTGACGGAGTATGAGCTCCTGCGTGGATACGGCAAGCAGTGTTTCTTTTAGATCAAGTCTGGAGCAGCCAAAATCATAAAACCGCTGCAGTGCACTCACCGGTGATTTAGCATGCATCGTAGTCAGTACCAAATGTCCTGTTAATGCAGCTCGAATGGCGAGACGAGCCGTTTCCTCATCACGTATTTCTCCGACCATAATAACGTCCGGGTCCTGGCGCATCGAAGCTTTTAATAATTCTGAATAGGTCAGCCCGGCTTTCGTATTAACGCTCATTTGTATGTAAGCATCGTTTTTTATCTCTACCGGATCTTCTATACTAATAACTCTGACTCGTTTTTTTATTTCATTCATTAACGTATAAAGAGAGGTCGTCTTTCCTGAACCTGTGGCTCCTGTTAGTACAATCATACCGTTGGATTTGTTCATAAGAGAGGTGAATAGCTTTCTAATGCAGGAATCAAACGACAAATACTGCAGTGTCTGTCCGGCAGTTTGAGGTAAAATACGAATCGAGAGGCTTTCTTTAAACTGTGATGGAATCGTGGAAAATCGTAGATGAACGGCTGGAGAGGTATAGCGGATAAATATAGAGCCGTTTGGGGACGCCTCTGCTCACCTATATCCATGCCCGCTCTGAACTTAAAATGGGCCGTCAATCTGTCGGATTGACGTGATGAAATAGAGTGGCTGAAATGAAGCATGCCTTTAACCCGAAAAAAACAGCTGTTTCATTGTCTTTCGGATGAAAATGAATATCTGATGCGTGCAGCGCTAGTGCTTTGTCTATTAGCAGCCTGCTTTGTTTTTCAATATCCTGCAATCACTGATCCACCTGCTTTCCTTTAGAATATTATTATTGTACTCTATCATATAGAATTTGAAAAGCTTTCGAACTAAATAAATTCTATATTTTTACTTTTTATAAAGTCTTTATGCCTATAATTTATTTATTTAAAAAAAGTAAGGCATTCTTCGTTTGAACGAAGAATGCCTTACTGTAAAGAAAAGCAATGCTTTTTACATTTTATCTTGAACAGAATCCAGTTTCCTTTTCATCTGTTTTCCTTCTTTATCACGACGGTCATCAATTCGAATATTGGTGGACACCCGTTGAGCCCCTCTTTTAAAAGGAATTTCATGAATCTCTTCTATGACTGCCAAAAGATCTTTCATGTCTCCTTCGATTAATGTGCTCATTGGCGTCAGCTGAACGTCAATTTTATCCGTGTGCTGATCCAGCACTTTTTCAATCTCTGCTACATCTTCGCTCATTCCTGTATCTTTTCCAATTGGTACTACTGTAATATCAATAATTGCCATAATATCCCTCTCTTTTTTCAGTAATAATTGATAGGCCAGAACGGCTGCAGTGAGATGCTTATGCGACGGCTCTGCACAAGCTATATGCTTTTGCGTCCAGTAGGACATACGCAAAAGCCGCTTATGCCATCTATTTGTGCTGCTTTTATAAAGCCATTTATAGCCCGCAGCGGCAAAAGCTGCATTACCCCAGGCACTTCTGCGGCTGCTGTGGACAGGTCTAATAAACTCCATAAGAAACCGGTGCCTGTAATAAAACCTGCAAAGTAGAAAATCACTACATTTGTTGAACAATAGCGATTCGTTATAGCAGCCACTGTTATTCCATTAACGTTTTCGATGGTTTTTAAACCTTTATAAGAAAATACTTATGTTCCGCTCCGTGATATTGTCTCCATTCTTTTGGAAAAATAAAATGGGACCCGAAAAAAAGAAGCACTAAGGTATAAAAGGGAAGTCTTGTCATTTCCCACTCTGCTGTGCTTATACCGCCTGCCGCTCTTATTACGAGCAGGAGTCCCAGCAAAAATAAGCCTGCTTTGTATCCGGCAGGCAGGGACTGGAGCAGAAGCCAGCCTATTTTACACATGTTTGTTTTGTTTTATCCAAAGCATATACACACTGCTGTCCTTTGTGCTCGATACAGATGCTTATGTAATGCTTCCCAAAAACATCACGCCTTTTTGAAAGAGAGGCCTTTCATTACGGGGCTCCCCAGTCTGTACCAACTGTTCCGTTACCCAGTAATAATCGTCCATATGGTCGCTTTCTTCAAACCCAGGATCAAAAAAACGGAGATCCTCTGTATTGATTTCTTCATGCTCTTTCCATGTATGCAGATAGGTAATAACCGCTTCTTCGGCTTCACTGCTGTTCAAAACAACTTCCACCCTGCCGTCATTACCATACGTTTCGTGATCATCTGCCTGGTTGGGGAACACAAACAAAACCCCATCTTCTTTTTTTTCCCCTTCCCCTTCAAATATCGTTTCCTCACTGTGCCGAAGTGTTACCGCGGTTTCATTTATTTCGCTGCCGGCAAGTGCATCTCCATTCCCGTCAAGAAACGTTACGCCTATGTAATCTGTGCCTGTAATTCCATCGTCCGGGGAAGCCTCCCAGAGCCATTCGGCCTCTAATAAAGTTTGTTCCCCTTCTTTTGTAAGGTGTGGAAGCCAGCTGATGCTTTCGCTGAGTTCTTCGTTTGTTATCGATTCTGTCTGATTAAGATAATATATACCACTTGCAAACATAAATACCGTAAGAATAAGCGGAAGTATAACGACCAGTTTATTGCTTCTAAACATACTCGGCCCCTCTCTGCAGAAACAAAGAAAAAGGCTCCTCAGAAAACTGGAGCCCTTTACTTAGTCCTGATACATAAATTTAGCTCCTGCAATACCTGGATTGGTCATCTCTTTAGCATTCAGTATTTCATCAAGCTCTTCTGCAGAAAGAATGCCTCTCTCCAAGCAGATCTCCCGCACGCTTCGTCCGGTTTCAATAGCCTCTTTAGCAATTCTCGAAGCAGCTTCATAGCCGACATGCGGGTTAATAGCCGTAATAATCCCGACACTTCTTTCTACCAGATCCTTATTGTGCTCAACGTTTGCTGTGATTCCATCTACAGCAAATTCTTTAAATACTTCCAGACCATTCTGCAGGATTGATAAAGACTGCAGCAGATTAAATACGAGCACCGGTTCCATAACATTTAATTCCAGCTGACCGGCTTCTGAGGCGAGGCTGATCGTATGGTCATTTCCTATAACCTGAAAAGAAATTTGATTGATAACTTCACACATAACCGGATTTACTTTTCCAGGCATGATAGACGAGCCAGGCTGACGCGACGGCAGATTGATTTCATTGAATCCCGTCCGTGGACCAGAACTCATTAACCGAAGATCGTTGGCAATTTTAGATAGATTTATCGCATGCACTTTCAATGCACCCGAAAGCTCTGTGTAGGCATCTGTATTCTGCGTGGCATCGACAAGATTTTCCGCACTGACAAATGGCATGTCGGTAAGGTTTACAAGATGTTTGGCTGCCCGGACAATATATTCCGGTTTTGCATTCAAGCCGGTACCTACTGCCGTAGCCCCAGATTGATTTCATACAAATGTTCTACAGCGCGCTTAATACGTCTTAAATCTCGGCCCAGTACTCTTCTATAAGCACCAAACTCCTGGCCAAGTCTAATAGGAACAGCATCCTGCAGATGTGTTTCGTCCCATTTTTATAACATCATCGAATTCTTTTTCTTTTGTTTCCATAGCCGAAATTAATTCTGTCAGCGAATCCTCCAGCCCTTTTGACAAGTGCAGGGCGGCAATGTGGATCGCTGTAGGAAAAGCATCATTGGTAGACTGGGCCATGTTTACATGTGTATTAGGGCTTACCATCAAGTACTGCCCTTTCCCCCCCGCCATAATTTCGATCGCCCTGTTCGCAATTACTTCATTAGCATTCATATTAAATGACGTACCGGCCCCGCCTTGAATAGCGTCAACGATAAATTGATCATTAAATCTGCCTTCTATTACTTCATCTGCAGCCTGTATAATGGCCTCTGATATGTTTTTACGCAGGACACCGACTTCCGTGTTGGCAAGGGCGGCTGCCTTTTTTACATATCCAAATGCTTTAATTAATTCTGGATGCGGCGGATATCCCGTAATAGGAAAATTCTCTTTGGCACGGATCGTTTGAATACCGTAATATGCTTCAGCCGGCACCTGTTTTTCACCTAAAAAATCTCTTTCCGTCCTGAATCAGTCATTTTTTACTCCCTTTATTTTTAATTTTTCTCCAAATAATGATCCCATAAGTGCTACAGCGGCCTCAGCCGTCTTGTTTCTTTCGTCCAGGATCGGGTTCACCTCAACAAACTCTGCACTTGTAATGATATCAGCTTCTGCCAGAATTTCCATCGCTAAATGGCTTTTCCCTGTAGCTCATTCCACCAGGAACCGGCGTTCCGACTCCTGGAGCATCATGTGGATCAAGGCCATCCAGATCCAGGCTTAGATGCACCCCATCGCATTCAGCTACATGTCGAAGCGTTCTATCCATTACTTCTGCCAGTCCAAGCCGATCTACCTCATGCATCGTGAATACGAGCATCCCTGTTTCTGAAATATAGTCTTTTTCTCCTTCATCCAGGTCTCTTGCGCCGATAATCACAACGTGCTCCGGCTTTACTTTTGTCCCGTGCTGATGAATATTCACCAGGTTCTCATGTCCCCTGCCAAGAGATACCGCAAGCGGCATCCCGTGAATATTCCCCGAAGGTGAGGTTTCTGCTGTATTTAAATCTCCATGGGCATCATACCAAATAACCCCCATTTTCTCAAAATGAGCAGAAGCCCCCGCAATACTGCCAATTGCAATACTATGATCGCCTCCTAAAATTAAAGGAAAGCGGGAGCTCATTAAAATGCGGGAAACACGTTCGGCTAGTTTTTCACTCGTGTTTCGTACTTCAGCAAAATTTGTCAGGTTTTTTTCTTCTGATACCTGTGCTCCAGGTGCATTTGATACTTCTATATTACCAGCATCTTCGATGTCGCACCCGATTTTTCTAAGCCTTTCTACAATTCCTGCATATCGTATGGCGCTTGGGCCCATGTCGACGCCTCTTCGACTCTGTCCCAAATCCATGGGTACTCCAAGCATCGTAATCTGCTTTTTCATATGTATTCCCTCGTCTCTATTTGAAATGACGCTGTTATTATTTTAACTGAACGTTTTTTTTGCAAGCCAGGCAGCACCTATGACTCCTGCATCATTTCCAAGGGAAGCCGTTGAAAATTCCACGCTTTCTCTGACTCTTTCAAGTGCATACGTATTAAAATGTGAGCGCAGCGCCTGCAGCAGACTATCTCCTGCAGCGGATACACCGCCGCCGATTATGAATTTTTCCGGGTTGAGTACATTGCCTATATTCGCTGCTGCAAGACCAAGGTAGTGCAGTGATTCATGAATACAAGCCCGGGCCGCCTCATCACCGGATGCTGCAAATGCAAACAATTCTTTCGTCGTTAGTTCTTTCCCTTGCTCCACATGTACTGCGAGAGCAGAAGATGGATTTTCCGCTGCTGCTTCTTTCGCAAGCCTTACCATTCCCGTCGCGGAAGAAACCGTCTCAAGGCAGCCGGTTTTGCCGCAGTTGCACGGAGCTCCGCCTTCGGAAATAACGGTTACGTGTCCTATTTCTCCTGCCATACCCTTTGTGCCATGAATAATTTCTCCATTTATGATGATACCGCCGCCTACTCCGGTTCCAAGCGTTAAAAAAATAACATCGTTGGCACCGCTGCCGGCACCCTGCCAGTATTCTCCAGCTGCTGCCAGGTTAGCATCGTTATCTACTACAGCGGGGATCCCTAATACTTCTGAAAGTTTATCTGCTATAGGATACTTTTTCCATCCAACATTTACAGCCAGATCGATAATCCCGTGCTCCATGTCAATAAAGCCGGGTACTCCTATACCAGCTGCAATACAGTCTTTTTTATTGATGCCTGCTTTTTCCAGATGTTTTCTGCAGATGCGGCTATATCATGAACGATATGGCTCCCGGCATCTGCTTTGTTTGTTGGAATAGACCATTTATCTACCATTTCTCCCTCTTTGGAAAATACAGCCATTTTTACTGTTGTACCACCAACGTCAATCCCTATAAGGTACGTTTTATTCATTCCTGTCTGCCCCTTTTCTGCTGCTCTATTTGCTTTTCAGTTGAGATAATTCGCTTTGCCTGCAGGTAAGCTGTTTTGTCTGCCATACCCTGCTGATAAAATTCGGTAATTTCCTGGTCCATCATGTCAAGATCGGCCATTCGGTCTCTAGTATAGATGACCGTTCCTCTATTGACGAGCCACTTTCTCACATCTGCTATTGTTTTCATATTCTCGCTGAACAAGCCTAAACCCTTCTTTCTTAGGAAATCTCATCCAGTCTTTCTTCGACCAGATCAAAATCCAGTTCCTCCTCCGACTCCCGTTCCCCCTCGGTTCTTCTTGCTTCATTGAGGGCTTCTTCCGCTTCCTGCGGCCGGGAAAGCTCAATGTACGTTAAAGCTAGATTGTAGTGAGCTTCAGCAAATTCCGGTTCCAATTCAATCGTTTCTTCAAAATAATGGCTCGCCTCTTCATAATTTTCTAAATAAGATTCTGTATATCCTAGTAAAAATACGGTTTGTACGTCTTCTGTATCACTGTTCTCCCTTGTATTTAAAAGAAGGTCTCTCGCTTCTTCATATTCTCCTTTTCAGCAAGGTCTCTTGCTATCTGCTGATTCATCATAGCTGATCCGGCTTTATTTTCATTGGTCATTCCAAACCAATACAACCCTATAGTCAGGACTGCTGTTCCAACTAACAGGGGAATCTGCGTTTTTCTGCGGCCGCTGTTAGGAAGATGAACTGCCCCGGCTGCAAGAAAACCGCCGATCAATCCGCCAATATGGGCGCCATTATCTATTGCCGGTACCGCAAATCCAAAACCAAGGTTAATTACGAGAATAATCAGCACGTTAAATCCCATCGTTCGAAAAAACAATTTTTTATGCACCCAGCCAAAATAAAGCAAGGCTCCGAAACAACCGAAAATTGCGCCGGATGCGCCCGCTGACACTTGCTCATTAAAAGAAAAGCTGGCAAGTGAACCTACTGCAGCTGCTGCAGTATAGATAAAGAAAAATCGCCGTGTTCCAAAAATCCGCTCTACCGCCCCTCCAAGGTAAAACAAAGCAAGCGAGTTCATAAATAAATGGAGAAAACCAATATGAAGAAACGCAGCGGAAAAAAGTCTCCACCATTCTCCATCGATAATTCCCGGATTATATTTCGCTCCGAAGTCAATCAGCGTAGCCATATTCATACTGCCGCCGGCCTGTTCAAGCAGAAAGAACATAATAAAAATCGAAGCAAGCAGAGCATAAGTAAGAATCGGCTTACCATAAAAGAAAAGGCTGCGTTCTTTCGTTTCAATTTCTTCCTGCTGCTTTTCCACTTCTTCCCGATAACTGCGTGTCCGGGCTTTTAGTTCTTCTTCTGGTTCTTCTACATTCCAGATGGAATGTTCTTCTTCCCAGTCCGACTCTTTTTTTAGAATAATCGACAGGATACTCTGTGGAGAATCAGCTATGTTTCTTTCACCATCATTTGATAACAAAAAAAGACTGCTCGAATACTTTTGATTCCAGCATTGATTTAAACGATGAATCCATATCAACAGGCGGATAGGATGTAATGTAAACATTGTAAAAGATTATTTTTCTCGTTCCGAGAGCTTTTTTTATCGCCGGTGCTGCTTTTTCCGCCTCCTCCTGGTCTCTTTCCAGGCGGTTGAACCAATCGTACTCGACGCGTGCAACGCGGACAAGCACCGTTCCTTCTTCTGTTTCCTTCTCGAGCCATATCTGTTTTTTGTCTTTGCTTTTTTCAAAAACCCTGAAACGTTCATGAACGACTAATCGATGAATAAATTTCCAGTATAAGTGCGTTTGCAGGGCAATATTCATGGTAGTTATCCTCCTGGGTTTATCCGGCTGACTATCAAGCGGGCCGCTTCCTCGAAATTTTCGCATTCTGCAAACGGAGGCTGCCCATTCTGCCTGGGCTCTTCTCTTGTGTTTAAGAAAATACATTCCATGCCGGCCTCCATGGAAGCCTGAACATCAAGTGACCATGAGTCTCCCACATAGAGACTTTTAGAGGGCCGGCTGTTTATTTGTTTAAGTACCTGCGTGAATATTTTACTGTTTGGTTTTTTAATTCCTAATTCTTCTGAAATATATACTCTTTCTTTTGGTATATATTTTTCAACATGAAGCGCTTTCCATTTATCAAGCTGAGTCTCTTTTTTTCCATTTGTAATAATACCTATATAAATATTGGCTTTAGAAAGGTTCTCAAATAGTTCTTTCATACCCTTGTATGGTTCAACGAATTTGGCTACTTCTCTTTCATATTGATCATGAAAAAGCATTGCTTCCTTTTCATTCATTTCGATATCAAAATATTTCATTGTTTGGGCAAAGCGCTCTACCCTATACTCTTCATAGGTTAATATATCTTCTTCCATTTCTGTCCACAGCTTGTCGCAGTAATATTTAAATGTGGCAAACCATGTTTTTTCATCTATATGCTTCATCGTCTCATCAGGACGGTATCTTTTTTGAAATGTATGAATAATAGATTTCTCAAATGCCAGTTCATGACTATATAATGTGTTGTCCAGGTCAAAAAAAATACTTTCCCACCTCATAATTGCCCCCTCTTTGTTTCTCTATTATAGCAGGGGTTTCCGCTATTTTCGACTTTTGGCCTTACCTTATAAGCCAGAGCAGCAGCAGGCATAGCCCGCCGCCTGTTACTGTACAGATCGTATTGACCGCTTCATTATCTGCCCATTTCCATCCACTCGTTTTAAGAGTGTAGTTCCCGCAGTGCATTTGCTTTTCCGTTATCAGCCCGCATCGACGGCATCGATAGGTCACCTGAAAAAAAGCACCCGTGCCTGTATCCATCAGATTTCCCAAAAAGCCTGCCGCTGCAACAGCTGTAGCCATTATATAGATCGAAGAAAAGAAAGAAGAAAATAAAAAAGCAGCTGCTCCTCCAATAAAAACCGCTCCGAGAAGGGCAGCAGCTGTTCCCGGTACTGTTACGGCACCTGAAGTTCCAGCGGGCACCTTCTGTCCTCCTGGAAATAAATACGTGCGGCTGTTCGAACGGCTTCCCCACTCAGACGCCCATGTATCTGAAGCCGCGGCAGCAAGTGATCCCGCAAAAGCGGCAATCCACAGCTCGCTTCCGGTAATCCAGTAAAGTAGAGCACTGACAGCCGCAGCTCCGCCGTTGGCAAATACCTGTCCAGCCCGTCTTGCCCCATTTCCTGCATTGATCTCCTCCGCCTCTTTATTATCCGGAAGCAGGGAAAACAAAGAAGAAGTAATAAAAAAAAGCAGCAGCAGAGAAAAACCCTGCCAGCCTAAGCCAAACCATATTACACTGCCGATTACAGCCGCTGTAAGAGCTCCGCCTGCCGTTAATGCGGCTGCTTTATATGCAGCCGCGGCAGCACCAACTATGAAAAGGTATGCTGTGATCATCTGTAAATAACTCCCTTTTCCGTAATCACCGCCTGAACAGGTATATCATGCGCTTCTCTTGGCACATGCTCGATCAGCTGATAGTCAAAAGCAAGAGAGCACGTGCAAGCACGGCAGTCTTCTAAAAACCGGTCGTAGTAACCACCGCCGAATCCAATGCGGTAGCCTTCCCGGTCGAAAACCATTCCCGGCACGACAACAAGGTCAAAATCATTTTTGTCCCATTCCTGCTTTTCCTTCTGCGCTGGTTCCATAATACCCGCAAAGCCTTCCACTAAATCACGAAAGGAATCAATGCTGTAAAAGTGAAGGGATCGTTTCATCGGATCTACTTTAGGGACAGCTGTCTGTTTATGCTGGTCCCATGCTTTTTCAATAATAGGTTTTGTATCGATTTCTCTTCCTGTTGCTAAGGTCACCGCTATTTTATCTGATCTTTTCCAAATATCGGACGAAAATAAATGATCATATACCTTATCCTGCATCGTTTTATGTAAAGCCGGGGTCAGTGCTTTGGAATGCTGGTACGTTTGCTCTCTTAATTTCCTTTTATCGTTCATTGCTGCCTCCTTAATGTTTCAGGTTCAGGTTTCATTATATCGTGCATTCGTTAAAAATCTGATACCTTTTTTTACAAAAAAAATAAGCAGAGGAGATAATCTCCTTCTGCTTATTTTGTTTCGCGGTGGATCGTATGCTTTCTTAAACGCGGGCTGTATTTTTTCATTTCAATACGCTCTGGGTTTGTGCGCTTGTTTTTAGAAGTCATGTAATTACGATCTCCTGTTTCCGTGCAGGCCAGGGTAACTTGTACTCTCATAACAATATCCCTCCCCTTTCTTTATCTTCAATCATACTTAACTATGATAGCAAATACCATCTTGTCTATCAAGTGTTTTTTCTTTTCAGCGCGTCTGAGATTCATATTTAATCTCAGCAGAGGAGCTTATTGCTCTGTTTCAGCGTCCCCAGTGTCTTCCTCAGTTTCAGCTTCTGTGCCTTCTTCTGCTTCCTGTTGTTCAATCACGTCTTCATTCTCCGGATCTATTTCAGGCCGCTCTTCTTTCAGCTCAAAGTAAGCATCCATCGCTTCACGTGCTATAGTGTTTGCGACCCCGTTCCTGCCGCCGTTCTCTTCTAAATACGTGTAGGGAACGATAACGGCTATAGCGACTTCAGGATTATCATAAGGTGCATACCCAACAAAAGCCTGGTTAGCTGCATTGGAATCAAGCTCTCCTGTGCCTTCATTTCTCACGGTCACCTGAGCTGTTCCTGTCTTCCCGGCTATTTCATAGGGTGCATCGCTGAAGTAGCTTCGAGCCGTTCCGTTTGATCCCTCTACAACCTCCAGCATTCCCTCCTGAGCCATATCAATATACTCGTCATCAATGTCAATTTTGTTCATAATGCTTGGTTCAATCTGTTGAGAAATTGACCCCATATTGCTTTTATCAGGATTAGAATGGCGCACTTCCTTTACAAAGTGAGGCTCCACACGGTACCCATCGTTTGCAATAGTAGATACATACTGTGCAAGCTGCATAGGTGTATACGTATCAAACTGTCCAAAACTCAGGTAAAGTAGATTTCCCGGATCTCCATAACCACCGGAAATTCCGGAAGATTCGGAGGGAAGGTCTATACCTGTCTCTGTACCCAATCCAAATTGATTATAATAATAGCGCATTGTATCATATGCTTCCTGCACGTTAGCTGTATTAAATGTACTTCCACGCTCATAGTCTGCCAGTCTCATCGCAATTTCCGACATATAAATGTTGGAAGACCTTTCCAAAGCACCTAAATAATTGACACTGCCAATACTATTGGATGCTGAACTGATTGAAGGCGTTCCTGGCAGATCAATAGGTGTATCATTTATATACGTATCCGCTGTCACTACGCCCTCTTGGAGTCCGGCCAATACAGTTGCCATTTTGACTGTTGAACCCATCTCAAATGAACTGCTCACAGTTCCCACCTGATCCTGGTAGCCGGAGGCAGCAAGGACTTCGCCTGTACTTGGTTCAATCATCACCGCATAGGCATCTTCTTCGTTTACGAAGTTGCCGGACTGCCCGCCGACCTGTTCATCTACAATGGTTTCCAGGTCCTGCTGCAGCGCCATATCTACAGACAGCACCAGATCATTGCCCCGTCTCCCCGTCGTTTCAGCACCATTACCCAGAGCTTCCTCAGCGTCAAGCAGCTCTCCTTTTACGCCTCGAAGAGCACTTTCATATTCTTCTTCCAAAAAGCTTGTGCCGACCAGATCAGATCGGTCGTAGCCGAGAGCCAGGTATTCGTCAATTGTTTCACGCGGAATGGAACCTACAGAACCGAAAAAGCCCGGAAATGATTCATCAAACACATATTGTCTATTTGAATCTCTTAATAAATCCACCCCAGGTAATTCTTCCAGGCGCACACTTACTTCATGCGCTTCCTCCCTGGTCAAATTTTCTTTTACTCTTTGCGGTGAATCATTATATCCAGATATCATTTCGCGCCATACTGCTACCGTTTCAAGCTCCGTTCCCTGAATATCACTTAATTGCTCCTCTGTAATTTTTTCCAGCTGCAGGTCATATGGATCCTCTCCATTTTCTCCAGCCGCCGCCATTTCCTCTTCCGAGAGAAGAGCTTCCGCTTCCTCTTCCCGGGTGATCAGCCAGTAGTCCCGTAAATCTCTATCCGTAATACTATCTGTATCCATTTCCATGTATCCGCTCAGCCGTTCAGCGATATCCAGTCTTTCTTCATCCGATACGCTCGATGAGTTTGTGTATGTAAGAGAGAGGATTAATTGATTATCTACGGCAATTTCGCCATTTCTGTCATACATTACTCCACGAGGTGCATCAATTCTCGTTACGGGTTCGCTTGCTTCTTCCAAATCCTGTTCAAAACTGTCTCCCTGTACGATTTGTATAAATCCCAATCTTAAAATGAGTGCCGAGAAAAGTATAAATACTGCGAAAAAAAGCACATTTAATCTTTTAGGAAGATGACTTTTTCTGGTTTTTCTTGATGCCACTGCAATCCCTCTTTCTTTAATACGAGCTCGTGCGATTCAGATATTATATATCCACTCGCACACCCTGATTTTACCATACTCTATATACGATAAAAAGAAAGCAGGCGGTTCATCTTTTAAAAAAAGAGCAATAACAAAAGAAGCACCTATTATCATTTCAGATAATAGGTGCTTCTTTCTAGTTAAGGCTGATTTAATTCCGTCAATGGAATATATTAATTATTTTGCTTCTGAATAACGCTTTTCTACTTCGTTCCAGTTAATGATGTTCCAGAATGCATCGATATATTCAGGACGACGGTTCTGGTACTTAAGATAGTAAGCGTGCTCCCATACATCCAAACCTAAGATAGGCGTTTTGCCTTCCATGATTGGAGAATCCTGGTTAGCTGTGCTCATAATTTCAAGCTCACCGCCGGATAGTACAAGCCATGCCCATCCAGATCCGAATCTGCCGGTTGCTGATGCAGCAAATTCTTCCTGGAATTTTTCAAAGCTTCCGAACTTGCTTTCAATTGCACTTGCAAGATCTCCGCTTGGCTTGCCGCCGCCATCCGGGCTTAGAATCTGCCAGAAGAATGTGTGATTGGCGTGACCGCCGCCGTTGTTTCTAACAGCTGTACGGATATCTTCAGGAATAGAATTAAGGTCTCTAATAAGGTCTTCTACGTCTTTACTTGCAAGATCGTCATGACCTTCCAATGCTGCATTAAGTTTTGTAACGTAAGTGTTATGATGCTTATCGTGATGAATCTGCATCGTTGTTGCGTCTACATGAGGCTCTAGTGCGTTTTCTGCATAAGGTAGTTTAGGTAGTTCGTAATTTGACAATTAAATCTCCTCCTTGGAATGTAAACGTGTAATGAAAATTAAATGATATAGCCTCTCAGCTATACGACATAAATAAATGTAACAAAACGGTGACAGTTTTACAATCAATATGCTGTTACCGCCATTTATTTCTAACATGGACACTAATGTCTATACCCAGCTCTATAATTGTTTAAACTAAAAAAACACAAAAAAAGCACACAATGTGTGCTTGAGTATTTGTAATGGTGGACCCTGTAGGACTCGAACCTACGACCGGACGGTTATGAGCCGTCTGCTCTAACCAACTGAGCTAAGGGTCCTTCACATGGGGCGGCTGATGGGAATCGAACCCACGAATGCCGGAACCACAATCCGGTGCGTTAACCACTTCGCCACAACCGCCATGTAATTATTCTTTTTTTATATGGTAGCGGCGGAGGGAATCGAACCCCCGACCTCACGGGTATGAACCGTACGCTCTAGCCAGCTGAGCTACACCGCCATAATGGCTCCACAGGCAGGATTCGAACCTGCGACCGATCGGTTAACAGCCGATAGCTCTACCACTGAGCTACTGTGGAATATCCTATTATTATGTATAAACGTCTTCTAACAGCGACATTTATCATAATACCACGATAATATTAGAACGTCAACGCTTATTTTTCAATAATTGATCAGGTGAAAATAAGATACAAAAGATAGATACCGTTGCCGATAAGAAGCACTCCTTTTAAAACGACGGTCGCAAGAAAACCAGCAAGCGACCCTGCCCCAATGCGGCCGAGTTTCTGCCATGATTTTTCTCCAGAGATGATTTCACCAATGATTGCACCTGCCACTGCACCGATCAGCACACCAACAATAGGGATGATAAAGGGTCCTACTATTAAACCTATGATACTTCCCCAAGTCGCTGCTTTCGACCCTCCGGTTCGTTCTATTCCATAATACTGCACGGCATAGTCAATAATGAACAACAGCGCCGCAATAATAATCTGGCTTATCCAAAACCAGGCAGACAGCGTACTGAACCCCTCGGCTGCAGCAATCAAAACAACGGCAGCAATATAAAAGATCCCTCCGGGTACGATCGGATAAATTAATGCCGCCAAAGCAAGCGCATATGCAATAAAGGCTAGTGTATAAAAGATAAAGTCCATTTTTTCCTCCTTTTAAAAACGCCCGCTGCTTTTGAATGGGCAGCGGGCGCAGACATTTGTATATATCATACGATATTAATCACGTTCGTGTAAAACAGCTTCAGCTATATTCACGCTGTGATCGCCAATTCTTTCCAGGTTGCTGATAATATCTACAAATACAATACCAGCGGATCCGGAGCAGCGTCCTTCGTTCACACGTAAAATATGCTTTTTACGAAGCTTACGTTCCATTTTATCGATTTGTTCCTCCAGCTTGATGACCTCTCTGGCACCTTCATGTGCCTCTTCCATGTTGTCATTTTCTAACGACCTGATAGCTTCCTGCAAAGTTTTAATCGTTAAATCAAACATTTCTTCCATGTCCTGGTAGGCATCTTCAGACATTGTTACTTTGTTTGTCATCTGATAATCCACCAGTTCCATCACGTTTTCCATATGATCTCCTACACGTTCAATATCCCGTACTGTATCCATCAGCATCGAATGCAGCTTGGAATTTTCATCCGAGAGTGACCGCTGGGAAATCATAATCAAATAATCGGTTATTTTACGGTCCAGATTATTGATTGCTTCTTCAAACTGTACCGTAAGCTCTGCGTGACGTTTGTGATTTGTTTTGAAATTTTATGGGATTCTATCAATCCTTTTTCAGCAAATTCAGCCATCCGCATGGTCTCGGCTTTTGCCTGGCCGAGTGCAAGCCCCGGTGAGCGCTGGATAAAGGAAGGATCCAGATGCTGTGCTTTGTATTCAATCTCTGTATCTTTTCCTGGAATCAGCTTTGTCACAATAATTGCCAGTACTGCTACAAAAGGAAGCTGAATAAGTGTATTCGACACGTTAAAGATACCGTGGGCGAATGCAATGGTCATAGGAGCATTTAAGTTAAGAGCATTCTGAATGCCCCCTATCATTGCCGTATACGGCACAATTAAAATAATAACGATTGTTGCTCCGATCACATTAAAGATAACGTGCGTCAGCGCTGCACGCTTCGCCGCAAGAGAAGCACCTAGCGAGGCGAGAACCGCAGTAATCGTCGTTCCAATGTTATCACCGAACAGCACAGGCATAGCAGCGGCAAGTTCTATAGCACCCTGGTCATAAAGCTCCTGAAGCAGTCCGATAGAAGCGGAGGAGCTCTGCACGGCCACGGTAAACACGGTACCGATTAGTACACCGAGCAGCGGGTTTTCACTTACGCTTATTGTAAGCTCACGGAAAGCCGGAAGCCCTTCAAGCGGCTCTACCCCATCTCCCATTAGAGAAAGACGAAGAAAAGCGCTCCAAATCCAAAAACAGCCTGTCCAATATTGTTCATTTTTTTATTTTTAAAGAAGAAAATCAACACGGTTCCTATGAAAATAATAGGCAGTGCATAGTCTTCAATTTTGATACCAATAATAAAGGCTGTAACCGTTGTACCAATGTTAGCACCCATAATTACACCAATTGCCTGGGAAAGCGTCATAAACCCAGCGTTCACCAGTCCAATCGTAAGCACCGTTGTTCCTGTGCTCGTTTGAATAAGTATTGTTACTACAATTCCGGCCAGCACACCCATAACCGGGTTGCTTGTGAATTTGTCGAGAATATCCCTTAATTTATCCCGGCAATTTTCTGCAGGCCGTCCCCTAAGTATTTAATACCAAATAGGAAAATACCTAATCCCCCAAAAAAAGTAAATAGTATCGTTTGAAGATCCAACACCCTCATCCCTTCGTTTTAAAAATTCCCCTTAGGCAAACCTTCATTAGCGTACTTGTTTAATATTGAGTAAAGATTGAGTTTTTGTAAAGATTATATTACATTTTATTTTATTTTTCTTTTTATGTTTATCTGCCCGATATTGTGGCTTGTTTCTATTTGCGTTAGAATAAGTCTCGCAGGATACAGAGGAGGCAGTATATGTCTATTATTCATCTATTTATAAAAAGCTTGTATTCCCCCTTCACATTGCAAGATTCCGTTTCCAAAAAATAGGAAAAACGATTCTTTACATATTTTTTCTCATGCTGCTGGCAAGTATTCCGGCAAGTATTGCCCTGTCCCAGTCGCTTTCCCAGGTTTCGGATGAACTCGACACCCTTCTGCAGGAGGACGTGCCTGAATTCAGCATCGAAAACGGCCAGCTTATCAGCGAAGCGGAAGGTCCCCAATACATTGGAGAGGGTGAGAATGAATTAGTATTCGACCCAAGCGGCGAGATAACGGCAGCAGAAATGGCTGAAACCAATCAGTCGGCGCTGCTCCAGGAAGAAGTAGTCATAGGAAGCGGAGCCGAGAGCCAGGTTTATTCTTACAGCCAGGCGGGCAATATTTCTTTTACAAAACAAGAGCTTTCCAACCTGGCTTCATCATTGCAGGATGTACTCTATATTTTAATTCCTGTTGCGGTTATCGGCTTGTACTTACTCAATACCACGCTGAAATTTGTGGCATCTTTGCCTTGTCCGTGTTCGGTTTGATGATCCGAAAGGCCTCGCCTATTCCTTTGCCTTACCGATTTATCTGGACTATGAGTGCTTTTGCTGTCACGCTTCCAACGATAGCCACTGCTTTTTTGGATCTGCTTCCTTTTCAAATCCCGGTCGGCTTCACGATTTACTGGCTGCTGGCATTCTTTATGCTCTATAAAGCCTATCGTTCCCTTCCGGTACCAAAGAAAAGCAGCAGTTCGGCTTAACGCCGTTCTGCTGCTTTTTTTATGAAGATGTCTGGGA
Organism: Sinobaca sp. H24; assembly: GCF_023845525.1. Lineage (NCBI taxonomy): Bacteria > Bacillati > Bacillota > Bacilli > Caryophanales > Sporolactobacillaceae > Sinobaca > Sinobaca sp. H24. Next base: position 19,480 of record NZ_JALBWT010000027.1, on the reverse strand, counting down.
AGCTTCTTCTGTTGTTCTTACCAAAATTCTTGTGCCGTCAGCAGATACCACTTCAATTTCAACTCCGGTTTTTATCCACTGGCCGCCGCTTGTGGCGCTGTACCGCTCTCCCTCTACTTCGATCGTCCCTGATGGCCGGAAATCAGTAAGGGCCTTTCCTTTTTTCCCAATCAGCTCTTTGTAGGATTCATTCATGGAATTATAGCCGGATTCGCTGCTGAGTTTATCTTTAAGCGTAAGCTTGTCCCAAAGGCCTCTTCTTGGGAACACTTTCAAAAATACAAGTGCTCCGATAATACCTAACAGAAAGCCGAATACTGCCAGCACTCCGTATAAAATGCCCGGAGTAGGCACAGCCACACTTAAACTCATCAAAATGATACCGATAACTCCAAACGTTCCGTCCCCTGTTACTTTGCCATCAAAAATAATGAGCATTAATCCGCCGGCATATAGAGCTAAGATCCAAATGCTGGCTGCCCCTTCAATATGATGGGCAAAATATAAAGTAATAAAGGCAAGCCCCAAGATAGCGAATAAACCCTTTGTTTTCACCAGCAGTTCACCTATAAGAAACAATGTCGCGAGAAAGACGACGATAAAACCGACGCTTGCTTGATCGAGCCATTCCATTCCTTTCAGCTCCTTCGTTTTCATCTGGTTGTCTATATAATACGATTTTACCGTTGTTAGGTTTCAGATTCAATTTATCTCTTCTTTATCTTGGAAATATTTTTAAAATAAGAGGCATTATTTGTCCATTTAACGAATAGCTTTTTCTTTCATACAAAAAAGAGAGTCTTTTTAAAGACTCTCCTATTGCTTTTCAATATTGTTTATTTCTATTTTGTTCAGCTGTTGGATTCTGATTCAGAAGATCCTCCGAAAATCGAATCAATAATACCATTGATAAAATCAAGGAAGCTTGCAAAGAAAGACTGGGTTTCATCGCTGTTTACAAAACTGCCGATATTATCCTGAACCTTGCTGATTTGATCCTGAACCTGTCCCCAGTCGACGTTTAAGTCTTTCATGCGGTCAAACAAGGATACGAGACCGTCCGTCTGCTCTTGAGTCAGCTCAATGTTCATATCCACCGCAATATTTTGGATCAGTACGCGGATATCTTCGGAGCTTTCAATATTCTGTTCACTAATTTCCTGCTTTACTCTAGTGATCAATTCGGTTGCTTCTTCGGTGCCGATGCTCTCACCAAGCTCAGCCGTTTTAACTACTTCCTCGTTGGCTACCTGCTTCTGCTCCTCCGGAATCGATACATCGTTCTGGACTTCATATGCTTTTAAAATACCGGTAAGCGCTCCTGTACCTGACACTTCCATAGGAGCTGTTACATACACTTCAGCATCTTCCACGCCCGCGGTAATCATTGCGTTGGCGTACATTTCTTCAGATATTTTTGTTATGTTGTTTGTTTCTACATCAATCCCGTCCCCGGAACCGGCCGTTGTAATCTTAGCTGAAGAAGAGCTCTCGTTCCAATATCGCGTGCACTCATATAGTCACCGAGATATTCATGTTCCTCTTCATTTGATACCGTAATCGTTTCTACCTGAGCATCGGCATCCATTTCATTTAGCAGCTGATCCCGCTGTTCTGCAGTTAAGTCTCACCAAGTGTAACAATTTCGTCTCCTTCGGCTGAATCAGCGAACGCTCCGGCTGTTGGAAACGTCAGCATAATAGCTGCTGCCATTCCTGCTGCTGTAAATGTTTTTTTCTTGTTCATGGTTTCTCTCCTTTATGATGAAACTTGTTTTTAAGATTCTTTAGTACAGGCAGTTCCACCCTGCCTTTTATATGCTGCAGGAATATTTATATTCCCACCTCATTAGTCGACGCTTTTCATAATTGGTTACACTTCTTCTTTTAAAAAAGATACCAAAACAGCACTTTAAACGGATATGCTTGCCAAACAGATTCAAACGCTGATACAATAACAATGCATAAGATTTGGTTACGATTGGTATGTATTGCAATATACATGCTTCATACTGAACCGAAAAATTTATTAATCTGAAGGGGCGAATGGATACATGAGCCAAATAACGCATCGTTCCAAAACAAGACCAGTAAATGTAGGAAATCTGGTTATTGGCGGAAATGATGAGATCATCATTCAAAGCATGACCACGACGAAAAACACATGACGTAGAAGCAACCGTGAGTGAAATTGACCGATTAGTAGAAGCAGGATGCCAAATCGTCCGCGTAGCATGTCCCGACATGCGTGCGCTGAGGCAATCCCTGAAATAAAGAAACGTATTACTATACGCTGGTAGTAGATATTCATTTCGACTACCGTCTTGCTCTTAAAGCTATTGAAGGCGGTGCAGATAAAATCCGTATCAACCCCGGCAATATTGGAAAACGCGAAAAGGTAGAAGCTGTCGTAAAAGCAGCTAAAGCAAAAGGCATTCCAATTCGTATCGGTGTAAACGCCGGCTCACTTGAAAAGAAAATTCTTGATAAATACGGTTACCCTACCGCAGACGGCATGGTAGAAAGCGCCCTTTATCATATCAGCATTCTCGAAGAACTCGACTTTCATGATATTATCGTATCGATGAAGGCATCGGATGTTCATCTGGCTATTGAAGCCTATGAGAAAGCATCCAAAGCTTTTGATTATCCGCTTCACCTTGGTATTACAGAGTCGGGTACACTCTTTGCCGGAACGGTAAAAAGTGCAGCCGGTCTCGGTGCTATTGTGAATATGGGCATTGGAAACACAATGCGTATCTCTTTAAGCGCAGACCCTGTAGAAGAAATCAAAGTAGGACGTGAACTGCTGAAAACCTACGGTCTGGCAGCAAACGCAGCAACCCTTATCTCCTGCCCTACCTGTGGACGTATTGAAATTGACTTAATCAGCATTGCCAATGATATTGAAGAATATATTTCCACGATTAAAGCACCGATTAAAGTAGCTGTGCTTGGCTGCGCAGTAAACGGTCCTGGTGAAGCTCGTGAAGCCGATATCGGCATTGCCGGTGCACGCGGAGAAGGCCTTCTTTTCCGCCACGGAGAAATCATCCGTAAAGTGCCGGAAGAAACAATGGTAGATGAGTTGAAAAAAGAAGTCGACAAAATTGCAGAAGAGCATTACAAAAAAGAAGCAGAAAAGCAGCTTCTCTTACTAATTAATATTTGGCCCGGCCGGTTTCAGACCGCCCGGGCTTTTTATATGCAAAAACCGCGCATCCATTCACCGGATGCGCGGTTTATTTATGCTGTGACTTTGGACTTAGCCTGACACTCTTCACAATATCCGTAAATCTCGAACTTATGGGAAGTCACGGCAAAATCAGATTCCACGTTCTCTTCCAGCCAGTCCATCGGGCAGGAGTGAATGTGCTTTGTTTTACCGCAGTCAAGGCAGATTAGATGATGATGATGCTGTGAAGTCGCACAGCTGAAACGAAATTTTTTCTCCCCATCCAGCTCTGTCATTTCCAGAATTTCCTTTTCAGCAAACAACGACAAATTCCGGTAGACGGTGTCAAAGCTTACTCCCGGGTAATCTTTCTGAAGCTCTACGAGTACATCCTTTGCGGACAAATACCGCTTTTCTTTCGAAAACAGTTCGAGCATCTGCTCCCGTTTGCCTGTATATTTAAATCCATCGTTTTTTAATTGTTCCAACGCCTGTTCAACGTTCATGCAAATCTCTCCCTTTTTCTCATAGACTTCAGCCGTTTTCCTGCTAATACCGCCAGCAGAAGAAAAGCGGAAAGAACAACAATCATGCCTCCGGTGGCAATATTAAACTGATATGAAAAATAAACACCGGCCAGAACGGCTGCTTCTCCGAACAATACACTGAACAAAAGCAGCTTTTTAAAACTTTTAGCTACGTGCAGTGAAGCTGCGACCGGTAGTGCAATTAATGCCCCTACTAATAATATACCTACTACCTTCATAGACATAGAGATGACAAGCGCAATTAATAAAGAAAATAAAAAGTTAATTCTTTTTAACGGGATACCCGACACTTTGGCAAACTCCTGATCAAAAGAGACAGAAACGAACTCTTTAAAGAAAACAGCGAGCAGAATAATGACTAGACCCGCGGTCGCAATAATAAACCAGAGGTCTTCCATCCGCACAGAAACAATACTTCCGAAAAGATATTCGTACCATTCTGTATAGCCGCTTCCTGAAGCGCTCATAATAACTGCGCTCAGCCCGACTCCGGCTGATAAAATAATAGGGGCCGCAAGCTCTTGAAAACGATCATATATCTGGCGGAGCTTTTCAATTAACAGGGAACCGATCAGCGCAAACAAGAACCCGGTGTATAATGGATTAATATCCGTGACTGTCCAAAGCTGTCCCATCGCCTGCGGAGATACCAGTCAGGGTAACGTGGGAAAGCGACTCTGATATAATAGTTGACCGCCTTACAGCAAGAAAAGCCCCAACCATAGGAGCAATAGCCCCTACCAGCAAAGCGGCTATGATTCCACGTTCTATAAATGACAACTCTAACATGACATCAACTCTTCTATACGTATATTTTACAAGAAATAAACCAATGCGACAATTGATATGCTAGGCTTTTTTCCATTCCAGTGCTTTTCGTCCGCGTAATTTTCGAATGCCCATGCCTGCTGCTTTCCTGCTTGCTATAACAAGCAGTAAAATGCTGAGGGCAATAAGCACAATCATTCCTCCCGGTGCCACGTTCAAATAAAAGGCAGAAACCAATCCGCTTATAACAGATATCTCCCCAATAATAATAGAGTATATAAACATCTGCTTAAAGCTTTTGGATAACTGAATGGCGGCTGCGACCGGCAGTGTAACCAAGGCAGATACAAGTAAAATACCGACAATTCTCATAGAGGATGCAATGACAAGCGCCGTCATAATAATAAATAAGAAGTTCAGCCATTTATATGGTATTCCACTCACCCGTGCCTGCTCTTCATCAAAAGCCAAAAACAACAATTCTTTATAAAATAAAAGCAGCAGCACGGTTACTGCCACGAGTACCGCAGTAATAGCCGTTAAATCAGCGCTGGTCACAGCAAGTACGCTTCCAAATAAATAGTTGAATAAATCATTGTTAAATCCATCGGCAAGAGAAATAAACACGACTCCGAGCCCTATACCGGAAGACAAAATAATGGGCACCGCAATTTCCTGGTAATGCTTGTATACGTGACGCAGCTTTTCCATTAAAATTGAGCCGCCTACAGAAAATGCCATTCCCATATATAATGGATTGAGTGCCTGCAGAAATACCACACTCTGACTGAGCAGCAGATGAAATGCAATACCTGTCAGTGTAATATGAGATAACGCATCTGTCACGAGCGCCATACGGCGGACCACAATAAATACGCCCAGTACAGGAGCCAGAAATCCAATAATAATGCCTGCGAAAAATGCATTACGCAAAAATTCATAGTGAAAAAACAGATCAAACATTTAGTGGCTGCCTCCTCCATGTTCGTGGTTAGGAGATGCACGTCATGACCATATAAAGAAGACATGTCACTTTCTTCAAAATCTTTTGTGCTGCCGTGAAAATGCAGGCTTTTGTTTAGGCAGGCTACTTTTGTTACATAGCTCGTCATTGCTCCGACATCGTGTGTTATGAGCAGAAGCGTTATGCCCCTTTCTTTGTTCAAATGGCTGAGCAGCTCATAAAATGCCTGTACAGAAGCTGCATCTACACCGACAGTAGGTTCATCTAAAATGAGTATCTCCGGATCACTGACAAGGGCTCTCGCTATGAAAACCCGCTGCTGCTGGCCACCGGAAAGCTCGCCTATATTCCTATCTTTAAATTCCAGCATGCCGACACTGGAAAGTGTTTGTTTGATTTTTTCTTTATCCGACTTTTTCAGGAAACGAAATAAACCAATCTTTCCGTATAGTCCCATAGACACAACCTCAAATACAGTAGCCGGAAAGCCACTGTTAAAGCTGTTTGCTTTTTGGGATACATAACCTATTTGATCCCAGGCTTTAAATTTTCTTAAAGGAACGCCAAACAGATTTACCGTTCCCTCTGCCGGCGGCAGCAGTCCCAGCAGGATTTTGACAAGTGTGGACTTTCCGGATCCATTCGGACCTACCAGGCCGAGAAAATCCCCTTTTTAATTTGCAGCGTAACATGTTCAAGAACAGGCTGGCTTGCATAATGAAAAGATACTTGATTAACAGAAAGAATAGTAGATAGTGGTGAAACTGTTTTATTCATCTGGAGGCTCCTCCCCCTTTTAGTTCATAATCGTCTGTTAAGAATCATTACGATTTGACTAATCAAGTATACAGGAGGAAATGAGAGATGTAAATATTCGCTGCTTCCTGTCATACTATACCTATATGAAGAAAAAGGAGACAATATAATGCTGAAAAAAATAGCTGTAATTGATATAGGGTCCAACTCCATTCGAATGGTTATCCACGGAATGAACGGAAAACGAGGCCTGCGGAATTACATAATGTCAAAGAAGTGGCCCGGCTGAGCTCCCACATGGACCAGAAAAATAATTTAACGGATGAAGGCTTCAGCATTCTTCGTTCTGTCCTTCTCCGTTTTCAGGAAGTGATTGATTTTCACAAAGTTGAAACCGTCCAGGCGGCTGCCACTGCAGCTATTCGAAATGCGTCCAACTGCAAGGAAATCATTCAGTTTATAACAGATGAAACGAACATGCCGGTCCGGGTTCTCAGCGGAGAGGAGGAAGCCTACTACGGTTTCCTTGCAGTACAGCAGTCTACTTTCTTAAATGACGGCATCACTGTTGATATCGGCGGCGGCAGTACAGAAATCACATTGTTTCAAAACAAGAAGATTATTCACTCCCACAGCTTTCCGTTTGGTGCTTTAACCTTGAAAAAAGAGTTTGTAGACTCTTATAAAAAAGAACATAAAGCATTAGACGCCATTAAGGAAAAAGCGAAAAGTGAGTTTAAAACTCTCCCCTGGCTTCTTTCTACTAAGGACCTTCCCATCGTTGGAATAGGCGGAAGTGCCCGTAACCTGTCCTTAATTCATCAGGCATCTATCGATTATCCGCTCTCCGGTCTGCATCAATACACCATGAATCCGGACGATATGGAGTCAGTCATTTCACTTCTATCCGATACGCCGGAAGAAAAACGCGACTCTATCGAGGGGTTATCAAAAGACCGGTCTGATACTATTCTGCCTGCAGCTGTAATTATACAATCGCTTATCGAGTACACCAGCTCTCCTTATTTTTTAATGAGTAATAAAGGGCTTCGTGACGGCTTATTAATGGAAGAAATGCAGAAAGAGCATCCAGAAATGAAAAATAGAAGTGGAAGAGGAAAGCTTTTATCAGCTGAAAGAAGAATTTGAAGTTAATAACGTCAACGTAGAGCAGGTTGGTTTTATTGCTGACAGCTTATATACACAGCTGCTGCCGCATCTTCCTGAAGAGCTCATTGCCAACGATCAGCAGGAATTACTCCGGAAAAGTGTAAATGTTCTCTATATTGGGGAATATATAAGCTACGAAGCCAGCAGCCAGCATACCTTTTATTTATTAACAAACCGATCCATTGACGGCATTTCCCACCAGGATAGAATGGCTATGGCGTTTATCGCTTCTTTTAAATCTAAATCGTGGCTGCAGTCTTTTTCAAAGCCATTCAAACAGCAGATAGACGATAAATTGCTTACACAGTATGAACTGCTGGGCAGTATATTAAAGCTTGGATATGCTTTGAATCGTACGAATCGAACGTTATTGACCGGCTTGAGGTACAAAACGAGCGCAAAGAACTACACTTCACTTTTTACAGTTCTAAAGACATCTCCCCTGTATTTGAAATGATGAAAAGCGAAAAGCATAAAAAGCATTTAGAAAAAGTACTTGATCGTTCGATCACTCTTCACTTTTTGTAATAAAACATTCATACGGGATTTACATTGCTGTGCTAATGTTTGGTCTGGAGCCTTCTTTACACTTATTGGATAAATAATAAAGAAGAGCCGTCGCAGAAAGGAAGATCAGCCTATGACACCCCCTAAAAAGCAATCTATTGACTTCAGCTCTCCCGCTTACTACAACAACAGGGAATTGAGCTGGCTCTCTTTTAATGAAAGAGTCCTCCAGGAAGCGATTGACAACAGAACTCCTCTTCTGGAGCGACTCAAGTTTCTTGCTATATTCAGCTCCAATTTAGATGAATTCTTCTCTGTTCGGGTAGCCGGATTGAAAGATCAGGTAAAAGCCGGCTACAATCGTCCTGAAAATAAAGCCGGGCTTACGCCAAAGCAGCAGCTCGCAGCGATTACAAAACGAACGGGCGCACTCGTTCAGAAACAAGATAGCTTCTTTACAGAGAAAATTCTTCCGCTTCTCGACAAGGAAGGTATTCAAATACTGAGCGTTCAAGAGCTGAACAACCGCCAGCAGACCTATGTGGAAAATTACTTCCGCAGCTACGTCTTTCCCGTTTTAACCCCTATGGCGGTTGACAGCTCCAGACCATTTCCTATGCTTTTAAACAAATCGCTTCATTTAGCCGTGAGGCTTCAGCATAAACGACGATGAACAGGCGGAAAGTTTTGCTATCGTGCAAATACCTGCAGTCCTTTCAAGATTTATTGAACTTCCGGCCGCTTCCGGAGAAAGCCGTTTTATGCTGCTGGAGCATTTATTAATGGAGTACATGCCTGAATTATTCAAAGGCTATAATATTATCAGCGTTTCCCCTTTTCGCATTACAAGAAATGCTGATTTAACTATTCACGGAAGAAGGTGCCCGCGATCTCCTTCAGGAAATAGAAAAAGAATTGAAGAAAAGACGCTGGGGGGCTGTCATTCGCCTGGAATACCAAAAAGGGCTGATGGATGAGAAAACCCTTCGTTACCTTATACAGACTCTTCACGTACATGAGGACGATGTGTACAGAACCACCGGTCCGCTGGATCTATCCTTTCTTTTTGCATTGTATTCAAATTTATCCGAGGAACGAGAACACCTTGTCGATGAAACACTCATTCCTCAAACACCGGAAGATCTTATCGATGAACCGGATATTTTTGAAGCTATCGAAAAGAAGGATATCTTTTTCATCACCCTTATGAATCATTCCAGCCGATTGTAGATTTCATTACGGCCGCTGCCCATCATCCTGAAGTTCTTGCTATTAAACAGACGCTTTACAGAGTCAGTGGGGACTCTCCAATCATTAAAGCCCTGCTCGAAGCAGCTGACAATGGGAAACAGGTTACGGTACTAGTGGAACTTAAAGCGCTTTGATGAAGAAAACAATATTATTTGGGCCAAGAAACTGGAAAAAGCCGGCGCCCATGTTATTTTCGGCGTCAGCGGCTTAAAACGCACAGCAAAATTACGCTCGTCGTTAAAGAGCACAAAGGTAAAATCAAGCGTTACGTTCATTTAGGTACGGGAAATTATAACGACTCGACCGCTAAACTATATACCGATATGGGCATTCTTACGATGAATACAGCCTTTGGAGAGGATGCCACAAACTTTTTCAACCATATCAGCGGGTTCACCAAAAAACCTAAATGGAATCAATTATCTACAGCGCCGACAGACCTGCGTGATGATCTTCTCTCTTTAATCGATGAGGAAATCAACTACCAGAAAAAGCATGGAGACGGTCGGATTATTGCGAAAATGAATTCGCTGACGGATAAGCCGCTTATCCTAAAACTTTATGAAGCCTCAGCAGCGGGAGTTAAAATTGATCTGATTATTCGTGGTATCTGCTGCTTAAAGCCAGGCATAAAAGAGGTCAGTGAAAATATTCATGTGATCAGCATCATTGGAAGGTTTCTGGAGCATTCCCGTATATTCTATTTCCATTCCATAAAGAAGAAAAGGTTTACTTATCTTCAGCTGACTGGATGACAAGAAATATGGATAAACGCATTGAAATTATGTTTCCTGTTTTTTCATTACCTATTAAAAAAACGCTTAAAAAAAATACTTGAAACGTATTTAAAAGACAATGTAAAAGCAAGATATCAAGATAATACAGGCGCATATCACTATGTCAAATCGGATCACAAACCCGTAAACAGCCAGCTGATATTCCATGACTGGGCATCGCGTTTTGTTGATTCGGACGGAGAATAACTATGTACAACAAAAGCGCACCGGCTTTTTATGCGGCGCGCTTTTTTTTATTCCGTGGCAACCAGTTCCATGTCTTTTGCTTTTTCCTGTATTTCCACTGCGTACCAGCTCTTGGCATCACCGTTTTCTTTCATATAGGTATTCATTCCTGCGATACCCCGGTGATAAGCTGTTAACGCTTTATTCCAGTCTCCATCATATTTATTATGCAGATGATCGAGATATTCTACGGATAATCGCATAGAATAATAAGGATTATAGAGAAATTCCTTCTCATAATCAATGTCTGCCATATCTGCAATCCACGGTCCGGTATTGGTCATAAATTGTGCCATACCGTAAGCCCGGCCGTATCTTGTTTCTGGACCTACCAGATCAGGATCAAATGTTTCGCCTGTCTCGACGCTGAGCAGCTCGTATACGATGGCCGGGTCAATGTCTTTATCATTTGCATGATAGGACATAAACACTCCCCATTCTTTATTAAAAAGACCATCGCTTTTTTCATAAAAGTTTTCCGCTTCGTCCTCCGCCGCCTTCCACTCTTGATAAGTTATCTCGCTGCTGATTGGACGGAGTACCTCTGGAAATACTTCTTCTGCTTCTATTTTTTCTGTACGTTCCAGGCTTTCCTGCTTTTCATCCAACATGTCTAAATGCTGATGCACCTGCTCTTTTTCTATTCCACTGAGCATGAACAAAAATGGGATCGTTAGTATCGAAAGTTCACTCGTTACGTTCACGGTAAAGCCCCCTATTTTTCGCCTTGCTGCTTTTGGCTTCGGTTTCTTTCTCACGCTATAAGGTTTTACCGGATATCATAAGAAAAGTCAAGGGTGCCGCTGGAGCCCCTTGACTTTATTTTCCCTTTTATACCCCCGTCACGTTTACTGCCTCATGACTTCGACTTTTAAATTTTCATTAAAGCTCTGTTTGGATAACATCTGAATTTCATGGTAGTACGGCGGTTTTTTATCTTTTTTCTCTTCACCAACATACGGCGTTTCCAAAATCTTTGGAATATCTTTAAATCTCTCGTGGTGAACAATTCGGTTCAAAGCTTCAAAGCCAATATAGCCAAAACCGATATTTTCATGGCGATCCTTGTGGGCGCCAATATCGTTTTTGCTGTCATTAATATGGAGCACTTTCAAACGATCCAGACCAATCAGACGGTCAAATGATTCCAATACACCATCAAGATCATTAATAATATCATAGCCCGCATCATGAACGTGGCACGTATCAAAGCAGACCGACAATTTATCATTATGATGCACCCCATCAAAAATTGCCGCCAGTTCTTCAAATGTTCTTCCACATTCCGAGCCTTTACCGGCCATTGTTTCAAGCGCAATCTGCACGTTCTGATCCGGAACAATAACTTCGTTAAGTCCTTCAATAATTTTCTTAATGCCTTCGTCCGGACCTGCTCCGACGTGGGCGCCCGGATGCAGAACAATCTGTTTTGCGCCTAGTGCTTCGGTCCGCTGTATTTCAGAGGTGAGAAAATCAACGCCGAGCTGGAACGTTTCCGGCTTGGTCGTGTTGCCAATGTTAATAATATAAGGCGCATGGACGACTACTTCTTTAATACCGTTTTCCTGCATATGCTTTGCGCCTTCTTCAATCTGCAGATCTTCAATTGCTTTGCGGCGGGTATTCTGCGGAGCTCCTGTGTATATCATCATCGCCGTAGCATTGTAAGATGCGGCTTCTTCACTCGAACCTAGCAGCATTTTCTTACCGCTCATCGAAACGTGGGATCCTAGTAGCATGTAGGGTCTTCTCCTTTATCAGCGCTTATCTTTGCGTTTATTTAATCTTTTCTCCCGTGTCTGCTGGTGGCTTAGCTCCTGTTGAGCTTTTTTCTTGTAGCCAGGCTTCACATTTTTTGGTTTTGGTTTTTTGGGAAGGGACTGCTGGTCCGGCTTTTTAGAAGCCGCACGGAAGCTTTTCCGATCCACCGTTTTTACGAATTCTCCCTTGCGAAGCTCAACTAATTCGCATTTTATTCCTTTTTTCTCAAGCTTTTGAAGAGAGGCCAGCTCATCTTTTTCAATGAGAGTATAGGCTTCTCCACTCAGACCGGCACGGCCTGAACGGCCGATACGATGGACATAATATTCCAGGTCAGTAGGCAGGGTATGGTTAATAATATGCGTAATGCCTGGAATATCAACACCGCGTGCAGCCAAATCAGTGGCTACCAGATACTGCACTTCAAGACTGTGCACACGACGCATGACCTGCTTTCTTTCTCTCGGTGACAAGCCTCCGTGAAGAACGTCCGCATTCAATCCTTTTTCAAGGAAAGCCGCATGCACCTCATCCGCTTCTTCTTTCTTGTTAGCAAATACAATCGCTAGATACGGCTGAATGGAGGAGGCAATACGTACCGTCTCTTGCGTGCGGTCTTTATGCTTAAGAGGCAGAAAGTAATGATTGATCTCTCTTGGTGCCGCTGATTTAGGATCAATATGCACATGTTTTGGATTGGTCATATATTTTTTCAAAAAGGGCTGCAGTGATTCTGGAATCGTTGCAGAAAAAACCATCATCTGCAGAGTGTCCGGCATTAACGCAGCGACCGGATCGATGTCTTCAATAAATCCCATATCAAGCATTTGGTCCGCTTCATCAATAACAAGCATTTTCACGCGTGAATATCGATGGACTGGGTCTTCACCATGTCACGCAAACGTCCCGGAGAGGCAACGATAATGTGAGGCGTGTTCTGAAGTTTCTATATCGCGTTTACGATCAGATCCTCCAACAACACGCTGCGAGGTGATAACCTGACCTTCCGGCTGTTCGGCAAGCAGTCCCTTCAGCACTTTATTAATTTGTTCCACTAATTCTCTTGTCGGCGCAGTGATAACGGCCTGGACTTCTTTTACGTCAGGCTCTATTCTTGCTATGATGGGCAGAAGAAATGCCAGGTTTTCCCGGATCCTGTCTGGGACTGCCCAATGACATCCTTGCCATTTATAACAGCTGGAATCAGCCTTTCCTGAATGTCTGTAGGAGAATTTAATTTCTGTTTCTCCAGTGCCTCTATTAAAAAAGCAGGCAGTTTGTATTGCTCAAAAGCTTTCATATTCATGTTTGTTCCTCCGTCTTTGATTACCCTGAGGGTATCCTATTGAACCGACCCCTATTTTATCACAAACTGCGCTTCTTCACAGGGTTCCTGTCCATATTCTCTACTTCGTCCTGCTTTTCATTTTATGAGGAAGCTAGTATACTGTAAGTGACATGCTAAATGCATGCAGCACACTGTCCCAAGATAACAGCCGGATAGAGTAACGGAAGTATGTTTCAGAGGAGGCAGTTATGGAAGTATTAAAAATTTCACCCCGCGGTTATTGCTACGGAGTGGTTGACGCGATGGTGATGGCACGACAGGCTGCAAGCAACCTGGACCTGCCGCGCCCCATCTATATCCTGGGAATGATCGTTCACAACAAGCATGTTACAGATGCATTTGAAGAAGATGGCATCATTTCACTCGACGGAGAAAACGTGTAGAAATCTTAAAACAGGTAGATCATGGTACCGTTATTTTCACGGCACACGGCGTATCACCTGAAGTACGCCAGATTGCTCAGGAAAGAGGGCTCACAACTGTCGATGCCACCTGCCCTGATGTTACAAGAACGCATGACTTGATCCGCGCTAAGCGTGATGAAGGCTACGATATTATTTATGTAGGCAAAAAAGGACACCCGAGCCTGAAGGCGCTATTGGCGTTGCTCCTGACGTAGTCACCTGGTGGAAACGCTGGATGACGTAGAGAATCTCAATATTCAATCTGAAAAAATTATTATTACCAATCAGACGACCATGAGTCAGTGGGATGTTTCCGATATTATGAATCGTGCGATGGAAAAATATCCTAAAGCTTCGATTCATAACGAAATCTGCATGGCCACACAGGTCCGGCAGGAAGCCGTAGCTGAGCAGGCAAGCCAAACAGAACTTGTGCTTGTCGTTGGAGATCCGAAAAGTAACAACTCCAACCGCCTTGCCCAGGTTTCCGAACAAATTGCCAACACCCCGGCTTATCGTATCTCTGATATCAGCGAGCTGCAGCTGAGCTGGCTTCACGGCATTAAAAAAATAGGTGTTACATCCGGTGCCTCTACCCCTACCCCTATTACGAAAGAGGTCATTACCTTTTTACAGCAGTACGACGAAAACGATCCAACCATGGAAAACAGAGAAAAAAGTAGAAGGATCAAAAATTCTTCCTAAAGTAAAAGCGAAAAAATAAAGAGGCCATTTGGCCTCTTTTTTTATATGAATGAAAACGGCTCTGTGGATACTTCGGAAGCCACCCATTCAACGTCCTCTATTCGTTTATCATTTAACTCATCCATATAACGCTTCGTCCCGGCTTTCATAATTTTTTCTACATTATGTCCCGGATCTATCATATTGAGGCCGTCCAGCATTGCATCATGTGCAGTATGATAATAAATATCTCCTGTTAAATAAATATCTGCCTTTTTGAGAAGCGCCTGTTTCCAGTACTTATTCCCGTCCCCGCCCAGAAGGGCCACTTTCCGGACTTTTTTATTACGGTCTCCTGCTATACGAACTGCCGGAACATCAAATCGTTCCTTCACATAGTCTGCAAAAGCCTCTATCGTCATCTCATCCTGCAAAAATCCTATTCTTCCCAGCCCCAGTTCTCTGCCTTTTACATCTAATGAATAAACATCATAGGCCGGTTCCTCGTAAGGATGAGCATCAAGCATTGCTCGTTTTGCGCGATTTAGATTAGATTCAGATACGATCGTTTCGATCCGCATTTCCTTCACGTATTCCTGACGCCCGGATTCTCCAATATATGGGTCTGCATCAGTTTCCGGCATGAACGTACCTGTCCCTTCTACAAAAAAGCTGCAGTGGCTGTAGTCTCCTAAACTTCCGGCTCCGGCATCTCCGATGGCTTTACGGATAGCGGAAGCGTGGGAATCTGGAGCAAAGACGACAATCTTTTTCATTTTCTCTGTCTGGGTTGGGGCCAGTACTTCCACATCTTTAAGTCCCAGAGCGTCTGCCATCATGTCGTTTACTCCTCCAGGCGCGATATCCAGGTTTTGTGAGCTGCGTATACAGCAATATCATTTTTAATACATTTTTCAATCAGCGGCCCCTGGCCATGATCTGTATTAATCTCCGTCAGGGGACGGAAAATGAGGGGATGATGCGCAATAATCAGCTCGGCTCCGGCAGATATAGCTTCCTCGATCACCTTGTCCGTGACATCCAATGCGACCAGCACCCTGCTTACCGGTTTATGGAGCGTACCTACCATCAGCCCGACTCGGTCTCCATCGACAGCGTAAGCACGTGGAGACCATTCTTCAAATACATCAATAATCGTTTGGCCGTTTACTTCTTTTTTCATGAGAATACCTCCTTATACCAGTTCTGCTTTTGCTGCAGGAGTTGTTTTTTACTCTGAACGTGTTCCTTGTTTTCAGCCTTGTCTACCTGCATGCTGATCGATTCCCAGTTTTCTTTTTCCCTTTTCCACTGGTTTATAAAAGCTGTTCCTTTTTTTTCAGCAAGAAACGGACCAAATAACAATGCCGCTCCTCTGCTTATACCTATCTGCCGGTATGGCTTTTCAGGGTCTCCTTTTTTAGCAGAAAGAATTTCATAATAATGGTTTTCTTCTTCTATCATACATTCATCCGTAAGCTCCCATCCGTTATTCAAAAGCCATTGCCGGACTTCCACAGCAGCTACATTCGGTTGAAGAATGAGCTGGGACGGCAGCTCATTTATCAGCTCTTTTCCCTCTTCCAAAATGGAAGCAATTAAAGGACCTCCCATTCCGGCTATCATGATAGTATCGATGGGATCCTCTTTTTTCAGTACAGACACACCGCTTCCCATACGAAGTTCAATTTGATCCTCCATTCCGTATTTTTCAATGTTTGTTCTGGCGGCCGCGAGCGGCCCCTCCCGCAGGTCAGCAGCCACAGCTTTTCTGGACGTATTCTGTCCGCATAAATAAATAGGCAGAATGCCGTGATCGGTTCCGATATCAGCTACGTTAGCTTTCTGTTCTACAAATGCTGCAATCGCAGCAAGCCTTTTAGATATTGTTATATTAGGCATATTGGCTTTCCTTTCTATGTATAAGTCCTTCGTTATCGTACCATATTCACCACTTTTCCCGGCACAAAAAAACAAAAAGAAGGCTTCCCCTCTTTTTGTTTTATTCTTCGAGCGACATTAAGTACTCTGCTATTGCATCGCCCTCTTCAGCATTGGCTGCAATGCCGCCTGGCATATCTCCTATACCTTCCTGGGCAATAGTAGAAATTTCTTCAGCCGAAAAATTAGACCCTGCATCATTTATTGCCGGGTACTCTCCCTGTCCCTCCAGATTCTCGCCGTGGCAGGAAATACAGTTTTCAGCAACCAGCTCTTCGCCATAAGCTACTGGATCTTCATCAATGGAAGCTTCTCCCGTTTCTTCTGCTTCTCTTTCTGCCTGCTGGTTCAATCCAATAAAGGATAGTCCCAGTGTTAAAAGGAGACCAACTACAGCGATTAATAAAAATGGAATAAGCGGTTTTCTTTTCACACACTCTCCCCCTCTTCACTATGTATCAAATCATGTATACGTATTCTTTTATATTTTACTTTATATTGAACAATTAAAAAAGGCTAAAACCAATATTTATGATAGCGAATACATAAAGAAGAGGGAGGCTGCCGAAAACGCAGCCTCCCGGCCTTAAAAATAGTCGTCTGGCTATCTGAATTATTCTTCCGTTTCCAGCCATTCATCGACGGTATCACGATTTTCATCAATCCATTTTTGGGAAGCTTCTTCAGGTTCCATATCATTTTGTGCCACATCAAGCATCACTTGATTCATATCTTCCGGTGTCCAATAGAAGTTATCAAGAATTTGATAGGCTTCCGGGTTGTCTTCTGCAAGTCCTTCTCTTACCATCGTACGTATTTCACCGTCTGCTTCAAATACGCCTTCCGGATCTTCAAGGAATTTCAAATCATACGTATTGAATTTCCAGTGCGGCTGCCAGGCTGTTACGATTACCGGCTCTTCGTTATTAATCTTGCCGCCTAGTTCAGAAGTCATTGCTGCATCCGTACTTGCTAACAGTTCTATGTCGAGGTCGTAAACGTCCAGCGCCTCTTCTGTTGCAAGCATTATTCCCGCCCCAGCATCAATTCCGGTAATATGTTCTGCTGTATCCGTTGTTATGTCTTCAATACTATCAATATCCATATACTCAGGTACGGCAAGCCCTGTTTTGTTTCCTTCCAGATTTGGCCCAAGATCTACCATTTCATCACCATAGCGCTCGTACTCCGCATCCATGTCTGTTGGAAGCCATGCAGCTACAAAACCATCTGCATCTCCATTCGCTACACTGCTCCACATCGGCGACTGATCTACCTGCGTCAACGTTACGTCCTGACCGGCCTCTTCCAGCATAAGTTTAATCACATTGGATGAAGCAATTTCTGATTCCCACGCTACGTAGGTTAAATTGACTTCACCGCCTTCTTCTTCTGCACCCTCTGACTCTTCACTACCTCCGCCGCAGGCAGCCAGTCCTATTGTTAATCCGCCTGCTATTGATAATCCGGCTGTTTTTTTCCAAATGCTGTTCATGTAAATCCCCCTTCGATAAATTCAATTAATTAAAAATAAATTTAATTTTTGATGCAAAAATAAAAGCAAGAACCGTTTTGCTTTCCCCCTTTTTTTCCTGCAGTAAAATATTAGTCTCTTTAATCATACGGTATTTAGTCGAAAAGTCAAAAAAATATAGAATTCCTCATAAAAAAGCCGCCAATTTGGCGGCTTTTCAGCTGTTTATTTAATCAAGAAAATCTTTCAAACGCTTACTCCGGCTTGGATGACGGAGCTTACGAAGGGCTTTGGCTTCAATTTGGCGGATTCTTTCTCTTGTTACACCAAATACTTTACCTACTTCTTCGAGCGTTCTTGTACGTCCATCATCAAGTCCAAAACGCAGCCGAAGAACATTTTCTTCACGGTCTGTGAGCGTATCAAGCACGTCTTCAAGCTGTTCTTTCAAAAGCTCATATGCTGCTGCATCAGACGGCGCCAAGGCCTCCTGGTCTTCAATGAAGTCACCAAGATGAGAATCGTCTTCTTCACCAATTGGCGTTTCAAGAGAAACAGGTTCCTGGGCGATTTTTAAAATTTCTCTTACCTTGTCCGGTGTTAGATCCATTTCTTTGGATACTTCTTCCGGAGAAGGCTCACGTCCAAGGTCCTGAAGCAGCTGACGCTGCACACGGATTAATTTATTGATTGTTTCCACCATGTGCACTGGAATCCGGATGGTTCTGGCCTGGTCGGCAATCGCACGTGTAATGGCTTGTCTGATCCACCATGTCGCATAGGTACTGAATTTATAACCTTTGTTGTAGTCAAACTTCTCTACTGCTTTAATCAGTCCCATATTACCTTCCTGAATCAAATCTAGAAAGAGCATACCGCGGCCGACATAACGCTTGGCAATCGAAACAACAAGACGAAGGTTTGCTTCTGCCAGCCTGCGCTTGGCCTCCTCGTCTCCTTCTTCAATAAGCTTAGCGAGCGACACTTCTTCTTTCGCCGAAAGCAGGTGAACGCGCCCTATTTCTTTTAAATACATACGAACGGGGTCGTTGATCTTAATACCGGGAGGAACGCTTAGGTCATTAAGGTCAAGCTCTTCCTCTTTAGCCACACGATCCATACTCGGAACAACTTCTTCGCCCTCGTTGAGGATATCTACTCCCTGCTCGCCGAGGTATTCAAAAATTCATCCATCTGTTCTGAATCCTGCTCATAAGGGGCAAGCTTCTCAGAAATTTCCGCATAGGATAAATTTCCACGTTTTTTACCTGCTTCTAGTAATTGTTCTTTTACTTGATCGATGGACATATCGCCTTCCGCCAATGGGCGTGTCGGTTTCTCAGCCATTCGATCCCCTCCTTCCGTTCATCTCATTAATACCATTATTTATCTCTATTGTTCATTATTCTAGTGCAGTTGGAATTCGATTCTAGCATATCTCTGCCAGTGGATTCCAATAAACTGCCTGCAAAAAAATAGGGCTATTTTCCTTTATAGTGAGAGAGGAATAGCCTGAAAGAACCGCTGTTTATAATCCTGATGATTTGCGAAGCTCCAACAGCTCCATAGCAAGCCTTAGGGCTGTTTCATAATCTTTTCTTTGTTCTGCTTCTTTGATTTTACGTTCTTTCTCTTTAACTAATACCCTTTCCGGATATCTTTTAATCTGATAGACATAGTCAGACATTTCATTTTCCGATAAATCAGA
>NZ_JALBWT010000026.1:0-66217 GCF_023845525.1 Sinobaca sp. H24 | reverse complement strand
AAAAAAATATTCACATATGAAAAATAATGTGGATTTTATTATTACCTATACCCTTCGCCCAGTAGCAAGAAAACACCCTTAGGCACCGCTTTTCCTTGGGGAAAAGCAGCTTATTTCTGCTCTGTTACGATTTCCAGATACATTTATTGCTCAACTATCTGAATGAGATTGCCGCACGTATCATCGAAAACCGCTATAGTGATCTCTCCCATGGTGGTTGGCTCCATCGTAAACCTTACCCCTTTTTTCACTAATTGTTCGTATTTTTTATTAATATCTTCCACTCCAAACATCGTTACCGGAATTTCTTCGGAGAATAATTTGCTTTGATATTCTTTGGCAGCCGGATGGTTGTTCGGTTCAAGCACCAGCTCGGTCCCAGCCTGATCATTAGGAGACACAAGCGAAATCCATCTGAATTCACCTGCTGGTACGTCATGCTTTTTTACAAACCCCAAAACATCTGAATAAAATGATAACGCCTTCTCCTGATCTTGAACAAATATACTAGTCACAATGATTTTCATAGTATTTCTACCTCCTTTTTGTTTCTAATACTAGTATAAATCAAAAGGGACTTTCTCTCCCATATCATTACGGCTTGTTATATAAAAAGAATAAAATGAATGAAACAAGTTGTCATCCTTTCTCTCATGAATTTATCTGAATAGTTTCACAAAAGTCTTGTTTTTGTTTACATGTTGCTATAATATTATGTTCAAAGCACGACAGGTCAGGAATACAGCAGAAAGCTATCCCAGCTTTTTTCCTCATTCCCATCCCTTATCGTGTTTCGCAAAAGGAGTTTTTATATGTTTGATCAGGACTCTATTTATATTGTGGGAGAAGCAAAATCCCCCTCCAATAACCCTATCACCGACCAGTACAAAGTTTTCTTCATTGGCTTTGTTGTCGATGAACGATCCGGGAAAATTCTGGATGCAGACTGCTCCGCAATTCTTGAACTAACGAGCCGGTTTGTACAGCATTTGTTTGCAGGCAAAGCGATTACAGCAATAGATGAAGTAACTGCGGATATTGAGCGGAAGTACCATGGCTCTTCCCAGAAAGCGATTATTGCTGCCTTTACGAATGCAAGCAAAAAGTACAGCCAACTGTTCGTACATACGAAATAGCTGCTTTATCTGTTACAGGATAAAATCCAGCCAGTTCTCTATTTTATAGAGGCTGGCTGTTTTTTTAT
Organism: Sinobaca sp. H24; assembly: GCF_023845525.1. NCBI lineage: Bacteria > Bacillati > Bacillota > Bacilli > Caryophanales > Sporolactobacillaceae > Sinobaca > Sinobaca sp. H24. The sequence continues at coordinate 65,013 of NZ_JALBWT010000026.1, read as the reverse complement.
GGAAAATCAAAGGGGGAATTGCTGTGATTCAAGATGGATTTTTATACGTTAGTGTATTGATTGCCGTTACTGCTGCTATCGTCTGGGCAGACAGGCGGTTCCAAACAAAATTTTTTAAATACGTTCCGGCTATTGTATTAATTTATATTTCCGCGGCGCTTCTTAATACCTTCGGTTTATTTGGAGATAGTGACGCTATTGGTGACACCAGCTCCACTATTAGAAACGCGCTTTTGCCCGCTATGATCGTTCTTATGCTTCTCAAATGCGACATCCGCAAAATTATAAAACTTGGTCCAAAAATGCTTATTACTTACTTTGTCGCAGCTTTCAGCATCGTCGGTGGGTTTGCCCTCACCTACTTCATTATGCAGTCCTTTTATATAGACGATACATGGAGAGCCTTTTCCGCGCTTGCCGGCTCCTGGACCGGCGGTTCCGCTAATATGGTAGCCCTGCAGAATATTCTCGATGTGCCGGAGGATATATTTGGTTTTGCCCTGCTTATGGACACTGTTAACTACTCCATCTGGGTTATGCTGCTTTTCTGGCTCGTGCCCTTCCAGTTCGTGTTTAACCGCTTCACAAAAGCAGATACAAGCAAATTGGAACAGATCAGCTCAGAAATGGCGGCCGCGGCCGATGCAGAGCCGGAACACCCAATCGCATTTCAGGATTTAATGGTACTGCTTGGTATTTCTCTTTTCATCGCAGCCGTGGGCTCTGTCCTGGGCGGTACACTGCCTGAGATAGGAACCGCGATTAATGCGACTACCTGGCAGATCGTTATTGCTTCTGTGGCAGGTCTGATTTTGGCTGTAACGCCGATCGCAAGAATTCCGGGATCTATGGAGCTTGGCAGCGTCATGCTTTATGTCATTGTTGCTTTGATTGCCTCGGGTGCAGATTTCTCCGAGCTCAATCAGGCACCGGTTTATATCATTTCCGGCTTTATGATTTTCGCTTTTCACGGCATTATTATGCTGTTGCTGGCAAAGGTGTTCAAGCTGGACTTATTTACTCTCGGAGTAGCCAGCCTGGCTAACATTGGCGGTATGGTTTCCGCGCCGGTGCTCGCCGGAGCATTTAATAGAGCACTGATTCCCATTGGAGTGATGATGGCTCTAATCGGGTCCTTCATGGGTACATTTTTCGGACTGCTGACTTCAGAAATACTATCCAGATTATAAAGGAGGAGACTAATGAAAGTAACGGATATTCAAACAAAAACAACGGTAAAGCAGCTAAAAGAGCCATTTGTAACGGCTATTCGAAAAGTAACTGAAATCGAGGTTATTTCCGTTTCGGTTACTCTTTCTACAGGTGAAACAGGAATGGGAGCGGCGGCTCCAACGTATGCTATTACAGGAGAATCTTCCGAAAGTATTAACGCTGCGCTGAGCGGCCCTATATCGGAGGATCTCCTTCATGTAGAAGGGGGCTTCCAACAACTTCTATGTAAAATCCAGGCTTCCTGCGCCGGAAATTCCAGCGCAAAAGCAGCGATGGACATCGCGCTTCATGAAGCATATGCTGCTTCAAAAGAAATAACATTAATCGAGCTTCTCGGCGGCGGCCCTCTTCTAATGGAGAATGACATGACCATCAGTCTAGGCAGCAGGCAGCATATGGAAGAACAAATGCAAAAACACCTTGGCGCCGGCTATCGAATTTTAAAAGTGAAATTGGGAAAAAATCCGGAAACAGACCTTCAAACGATTCTATTTTTAAAAGAAAAAGCTAACGGCCGGGCGCTCTTTCGAATTGACGCCAATCAGGCCTGGAAGCCGAAGGAAGCGATTCATTTCATCAGGGAACTCGAGAGGCAGAACGTACCGCTGGAACTTATCGAACAGCCAGTAAAATCCTGGGACCTCGAAGGACTCGCTTATGTAACCAATCATGTCCACACCCCTGTTATGGCGGATGAAAGCTGCGCTACAAGAAAAGATGCTTTAAAAATTGTGCAGATGCGCGCCGCTGACATGATCAACATTAAGCTGATGAAAAGCGGGGGAATTCGCGAGGCCTGGGCCGTCGCTGACATTGCCGAAGCCGCCGGAATTCCCTGCATGATGGGAAGTATGATGGAGTCGGCGGCATCTGTTCAGGCAGCAGCAGCCATTGCAAACGCGCACCCAAACATTACGATGTACGACCTGGACGCCCCTGCCTGGCTGCAGGAGAAAAGCGACAATCTCTTATTTGGTTCTCCCTATGTAGATTTAGACTCCCCTTACAAACCATCTTCTATGCCGGAGGAAGTATAGCTTTTCCATTCCAAGGAGGTTATTAAGATGATAAGAATTCTAAAGCTGACGTTGTTCTTCTGTGCAGTCAGCTTGTTGATCGCTGCCCCTGCCCAAGCTGAAAAAGAGTCATTAACAAAAGGAGAAACAGCCTATGTAGATGTGTCTGTAGTCACCGTTTGGGCGGAACCCGATATTCTTCGCCCGGTAGACGCACCATCTGCCTCAAATCCAGTATCACCGAGAATATGGACAGACTCTATGACGCTTGATGACAAGCTCTGGCTGGTCGGAAATTTAGAAACCCAGGCGCTGTATGGAATGAAAGTAACTATTTTGGATGAGCAGGGAGACTGGGTAAAAATAGCTGTTCACGGCCAAAGTACACCTAGAGAAGAAACGGGTTACCCTGGCTGGGTTCCGAAAGAGCAGCTTTCCCAAAATAAAAAGTTTGAAGCCATGCAAAAGAAATCATTTGCTCAAATCAACGTACCAACAGCAGTATTGTATGATGATCCACAGCTTACTTCAGAAGCACTCGAGGTCAGCTTCAATACGAGACTGCCTGTTATTGCTGAGCAGAATGGAAAGATACTGACTGCCTCTCCTTCCGGAAAAAATAAATGGATTTCTGCAGAGGACGCCGAGATTTATGATTCGGAAAAAAGCATCCCCTACCCAACTTCAGAAGATTTGATAGAAACAGGAAAAACGTTTCTGGATCTTCCTTATTTATGGGCCGGCGTGTCCGGCTTTGGGTATGACTGCTCCGGCTTCACCCACTCTGTCTATAAAGCCCATGGTATTGAAATACCAAGAGATTCCGGCGTCCAGGCAGAAGCCGGCGAATTTATAGAACGGGAAAACCTTCAGAAGGGAGACCTCGTGTTTTTTGCAAGAGAAGAGGGCACCGGGACCGTACACCATGTGGGTATGTATATCGAAGACGATGTCATGATCCACTCTCCTAATTCAAGAAGCACTGTTGAAATTACGACAATTTCGGAATCCGCGTATGCTGACAGCTACCACAGCGGACGCCGCTACCTTAAATAGAAAAAGAGCCTTCGAAGAGAAATCATCTCTCGAAGGCTCTACTTATGCCTATTACAAAAATGCCAGAGCATCCAATGATACGGAGCCGGGTCCCATTAGTGCAATACCCAGCGCGACGGCGATTAATACAACATTGTATTCAATGCCGCCTTTATCAGAAAACAGACCGTTTTTACGGGTGACCGTAACAATGGCCACAATCATCGGTACGATAATCAGCACAGCTGCCAATGGAGTAAACAGTCCCAATATGAATAATATTCCACCGACAAATTCACCAAGACCGGCTAACAGAGCCATTGGCTTACCGGGTTTGATTCCAATTTGCTCAAAAAACGCCCCTGTTCCTTCAGGACCACCGCCTCCGAACCATCCAAAGGCTTTCTGTGCTCCGTGAGCTGCAAAATATAAACCAACTACTATTCTTATAATTAAAAGACCAACCGCTTCCATTACAAATTCCTCCTATTTATTATATTGCTATTTTTATTTAAATGAAAAATGAATAGAAAAAAAGCCGAACGCATTCGGCTTTTCTCATCCCCGTGCATTAAAAGTCATATTGATTTTCTCTTATTTGTTCAAACGTCTGTGCCAGTAAGACAGTATCTTCCGCTAAGCGGTCCAGCCGGTCCAGAACGTCTGTATTAATAATTTCTTTTTGGTGAAAGTCCTTTTCTTCAATAAATACATACGTCTGTACAATCTGAGCCTTCATGTAGGAAAGAATCGGCTTCAGCTGCAGGTCTGCAACTAAATAATGCTTGGCAGATCCTGCCGTTACAAGCATACTGACCGTTTTGTCCCGAAATGCATCGACAGGCAGAAGATCAAAGACGTTCTTCAACGCTCCCGGCAGAGAAGCCTGGAAAATCGGCATGCCTATAATAATAGCGTCTGCTTCCATCAGCTCTTTCGTTACATGTCCCGTATCCCCGTTGTAATCGAGATAGTTGCGGCCGTCGCTGAACTGCATATCATAATCGGCCAGATCAAGAATCGATGTTTCTATTTCAGGATACTTTTCACTCACTTTTTTTACTGCTTCATTCATAGCCGTTCTTGTTTTCGAGCCTACCGGCGAACCGGATAATCCAATTAGCTTCATGTGTTCGTCTCCTTATTTCTTTGCCGTATATTTTTTCACTGCCGGCAGAATCGTTTCACCAATCAATTCGATATTTTTTCTTATTTTTTCCATCGGCATGCCGCCAAAATCAATTTGGGCCACATAACGCTGATGGCCGAACACTTCATGCTGATGCAGGATTTTTTCAATAATTTCCTGAGGGCTTCCTGTATTCATAATATTATGCGGCTCTGCTCCCTGGGCAAACAACTGCTTTGGAAACCCGCCTCCATTCGTTCGTTTCATACCTTCATTAATATGCGGATACAAATCCTTCAGCGCCTGCTGGGTTGTTTCGGCTGCATAAAAGAAGCCGGCTGTGGCGACTGGAAGCTGTTCCGGATCGTGTCCACCTGACCGTGCTGCATCCCTATAGGCATCAATTGTTTGTTTAAACCGATCCGAGGAGCCTCCTAAATGGGCCATGAACATCGGTACTCCGGCATAGCCTGCTTTCATCGCACTGGCCGGAGTACCCCCGACGGCGCGCCAGATCGGAAGCGACCCTTCCACTGGACGGGGCAGCACTTTGGCATTTTTTAGAGGTGCCCGAAACTCCCCTTCCCAGCTGATATTTTCCTGTTCATTAATCTGACGGAGCAGATCAAATTTTTCTTCATACAATGCTTCGTAGTCCTGAACATTATAGCCGAGCAGGTCAAACAGGCCGATCCGGGAAGCTCGTCCCGCCACAATTTCGGTACGGCCTTTAGAAATCAGATCCACCGTAGCAAAATTCTCATATACCCTGACTGGATCGGATGTACTAATTATCGTAGAGGAGCTGCCGATTTTTATTTTATTCGTTGCCTGAGCAATAGCAGAAAGAACCACTGCATGGGCCTGGGTCGCAAAGTATTCCTGGTGGCTTTCCCCCACGCTGAAAAAGTCCAGGCCTGCCTGTTCCGCAAGCGTTGCATATTCAATTAGCTCATGAATCCGTTCCTGCGCTGATATTCTCTGCCCCGTGTGAGGATCAGGCAGATGATCTCCAAGTGTATATATGCCAAATTCCAATCCATTCTCCGGATGAATGCGATATTTTTCCATGAATGTAACTGCCGCCTTTCTATTTCTGTTGTCTAATGCTATTATAATTAACATAACGCATATAAGTAAGTACGTACTTTAAAGTGCCATAGTATAAAAAAACGTACTAAGGAGGAATTCCTAATGGAAAAAAAACCGGAAAACTGCCGGGTCGATAATGCACTTGAGATTATTGTAGGAAAATGGAAGCCTATTATCCTCCTTCATCTCCTGCAGGAAGGCACCAAGCGGCACGGAGAATTGAAAAAAAACCTGCCGGACATTACGCAGAAAATGTTGACTAAGCAATTACGTGAACTGGAGAAAGAAGATATTATTGAACGGAAAGTCTATTCGCAGATCCCGCCAAAGGTCGAATATTCGATCACCGAATACGGCAGAAGCCTGGAACCTATTCTGGATGCCATGCATGAATGGGGCATGAATCATTCGCTGCACAAAAGCAAAAAGGAAATGCAGCAGGATGATAAAATCAGCTGACACACCTCTATTGGGTTATAGTAGAATTTTTAAAACCATCACAACAAACCCAGTAACCCCCGGTACTTACCATACCGGGGGTTACTTTTTATTTATGTCCGGACAGACATGGGAACTCTCATGCCAATACGGAAAGAAGCTTCGTTATTTCTGCTTGATCAAGCGGTTTTGAATAATTATTTTCCACCCGTGCACCGGATCCAACATGGTATTCTTCTGCGCTTACCCTTTGATGAATACTTTCAATATTTGCTGCTGTGATGCCTGCACCCGGCATAATTACAGGGCCCTGCAGATTCTGCTGAAGTGACACCAGCCGGGCAAGTGTCTCTAAAGCTTCATCGCAGACAGCTGTCTGCTTTCCCCCGGAAGTTAAAATCCGTTTCACATTAGGAAAATAATAAGCAAGCTCCCGATAGCCCTCTTCTACATTTTCCATCTCATCAAAGGCCCGGTGAAAGGTAACTTCCATCGGAGCGGCTTCATGCATCACTTGCTGCAATACGGCATGATCCAGCCTGTTCTCTGCCGTTAAGCAGCCGAATACAATTCCTGATACCCCGGACTGCTTCATTAGGTGAAGATCTTCCATGATTACTGCCAGGTCATCTTTTGAATACTGAAACGAATAGCTGTGTGGCCGCAGCATGGCGGATACAGGGAGCGTCGTATGTTTCGTTACCTGTTTAATCGTGCCAAAGCTTGGAGTCAGCCCGCCTTCTACTATTGCACTGACAAGCTCTATGCGTGACGCTCCAAGGTCTTTCGCCGCTTCAGCTTCTTTAGCATTCTGTACAATTACTTCCAGCTTTGCAGTCATGTTTTTTCCTTCCTTTCCTCTGCTATACTAGTAAAAAAGAATAATAGTATATCCCTTGCTCTGTATCCTTATTGTACCTGTTCATTTCTATCTCTGCCTCGCATTATAAAAAAGGGGGAACAGCCAGTGTACATTCATTTTATTGCTTTTATCCACTCTGCCCACGAAACCCATCCAGGGGAAGTGATGACCAAAACCTATTCGTCTTCCATTCGCCCTGTTCAGGGAGACATTATCAGCGATAACGGATTTCACCCGAAGTTTCACAATGGATATGAAGTCGTGAAAGTCACCCTCGATTATTCAACGAATGAATGCTGGGTTTCTTTAACACCGCTTATGATTGAACTTCAGGATATTCCTATAGAAGAATACCTGCAGCATATGAAAAAGCACGGCTGGCTTCCGGCGGATCACCATGTAATGGATTAATTATGCCGCATACAACAAAAACCACCGCTCTCCTTTTCAGGAAACGGTGGTTTTTACATGCACGGGCTGATTATGCCTCCATCGTGCTTACATCAATAACGAATCGATAAACGTACATCTGAGGCTAGAACCCTTTCATACGCTTCATCAATTTGATCAGCCGAGATCACTTCAATATCTGAGCCAATACCGTGCTCAGCGCAGAAATTCAGCATTTCCTGCGTCTCAGGAATACCGCCGATCATAGATCCTGCAAAGGAACGGCGTCCGCCAAGAAGAGAAAAGACGTTAAGGGACAATGGTTCAGAAGGAGCTCCTACGTTTACAAGCGCCCCATCCACCGTTAATAAAGAAAGAAACGCGTCTATATCTATTTTGGCACTGACTGTATTAATAATCAGATCAAACGAGCCGGCCAGCTTGTCAAACGTTTCTGCATCATTGGTGGCGTAGTAATGGTCTGCTCCCATACGCAGTCCATCTTCTTTTTTATTTAACGTCTGGGACAGCACGGTAACTTCTGCGCCCATCGCACTGGCAATTTTCACTCCCATATGACCGAGGCCGCCGAGGCCGATCACGGCTACTTTTCTGCCGGGACCCGAGCCCCAGCGGTTTAATGGAGAATAGGTGGTAATGCCGGCACAGAGAAGCGGTGCCGCAATATCGAGCTCTATCCCTTCCGGTATATGCAGCACAAAATCTTCAGGTACAACAATATGGGTAGAATAGCCTCCGTATGTGCGATCTCCGTATTTATCGACGTCAGCATACGTCATGGTGGCTCCTTTCAGGCAGAACTGCTCTTCTCCCTTTTTACAGTTTTCGCATTCTCCGCACGAATCCACCATACAGCCAACCCCAACGCGGTCGCCGGAATTATATTTCGTTACGTCAGCGCCTGTTTCGACAACGATACCGGCAATTTTCGTTGTCCCGGTATAACAGGGTATGTCTCCTCTTTCCAATCACTGTGGGCACAGTGAATATCTGAGTGGCAGATGCCTGCATATTTAATTTCAATCAAAACATCATGTGAATCAAGATCCCTGCGTTCGATGGTCATGGACTGAAAAGAGTCTTTCGGCCGGACACACCTCTTGCATTTACTTTTATCATTGAATAAAAACCCTCCATGTAGTATTTATCTAGTTATTAATAAATGCTGTAAAAACAGCGAAAACGATAATATTATCTAATACCCTTTTACTCACAGCATCAACCACAGCGTATTTTCTGCCTGTTTCCCATTAAAAAAGCAGCACCCTCAGGCGCTGCTTTTTAGTCGCACGTTCTCTTTTTTTCATTCCAGTCTTCTTCATTAAGCAGGTAGAGTACATCTACATTCAGGACGTCGGCTAATTTTTCAGCACATTGATGGATGGATTTACTACTTTATTTTTTTCCAGGTTGCTTAAATAGGATCTCGATAACCCGGAATATTCAGCCAAGGCAGTAATCGTCAGCTCGTTTTTCTTTCGATAATGATGGATTCGGTTTCCAATTCCAATCACAAGGCATTCCTTCTTCTTTATTTAATTTTTATGATCCACAGTCAGCATAGATAGTAGTCGTACACTGTCATTGTAATAGTTCCGGTCCGAGTCTCCATATTCTATCGTCATCTCATCCCACAGCTGATTCAGCCAATCCTGTTTAGACTCATCGACAGAAGCGCCGGCAGCAAGCGGTGCAGTGAATACCATATCCGTATGTTCAGCCAGCATCTCTCCATCCAATGTATAACCTGCCTGAAGGCTTGAGGGGTTTCCATCAGAATCGGCTTCTGCCCATTCGTTTATCCGCTGCAGCTGTTCTCTCACCTGACTGTTCCCGGTTTTATGGTACGCTTCTGCCATTCTCCATGGAACTCTTGCTGCATTGTAGGAATAATCGCCATCGCTGTCTCTTTCCAGAAACTCAGCCGGTGCCGGACGCCACTCTCCTTCTTCGTAGATAAGAAAATCGGGCAGCAGGCCTGTATCCGGACTGTATTCGTTCTGAACGTCTTCTGTGGTATCAACAATTGCTTTTTCCACGTCTTCCCATCTATTGTCTTCGGCGGCTTCCGCAAAAGCTGCAGCATGCCCGCCCATCCAATCGGATGTTCTCGTAGAATCACTGTAGACAGGATCATTACCGCGGACCCAATCGCCTAGAAGCGGAAGATGCAGATCCTCATGTATAACATCTTCCATCAGCTCATTGATGATCGTAATTGCTTCTTCCCGGTAATTAATCGCCCCATCGCTTCCCCATGCTTCATCAGCGAGCAGAAGAGCGTACGCGATATCCATATCTCCATCGGTAGCGGACCCGGTGATTTCCCCATTATCATTAATCATGGTGCCGTCTCCCTGATCCTGCTGCTTCCACGCCATAAAGGCGTTGTTATTCGCGGATGGATAGTGTTTAAAGTAATGATACATGCCGTCAAAATGAGCTTTTGTATCATCAGAGTAAGCCGCCATCTCCGCGGTAATAAGCATTCCGTAGCCGTGGGCCTCAGAAACGGTACTGCCCGTTTCGTCATACGCCACGTAGTACATTGTCTGCTCTCCACCTGAAGCGGTTCGCACATACGTGTCTGTCCAATTACTGTAGGCCTCGAGAATATCCTCACTGATTTGTTCTTCCGGCACATGATCCGGCTTAATCAACGATGGCTCCTCCTGTGACCTTTCGCAGGCGATGATAAACAGGCTGAGAGCAGCTGTGAGTGTAAGCATACACGCTTTTTTATTCTTTGTATCATCACATTTCCACCCATTCTTATTAAGCTCCACGCTTTGATTGAATGGTAGATACCGAATTCACATTACCTGTGCGCTTCAGCTTGTTCCAGCCCATTACTCCTCCACGGATAGCAAATACAAAGGACTTCCAGACAACATATGTGAAAAACTGTCTGTATACCAATCGTTGAATAAATACGGTAACCAAAGGTTTTTTGCTTTCATTTTCCAATTTAAAGGCATATACGGAAACCAGCGTATCTACCAGAAGGAACCCGGCATAGAAATACAACACGCGCAGGGAACCGGATGCCAGTCCCAGTAAAAGAATCAGGTCAATCAAAGGCGCAGAAGCTATCAACACGTACTGAAACAGCATGTTTGGCGCTGCAATAAAGGTCAGCTTCTTGTTTTTGCCGTCCACCATGGCGCGCTTATGCTTCCAGAAGCACTGAAGAATGCCGTAAGTCCAGCGGTAGCGCTGCTTCACGAAGCTTCTTACATCTTCCGGCGCTTCGGTATAAGCGACAGCGTCTACTTCACTTCTAATCAGATATCCTTTGCGCAGCAGCTTCAATGTAATATCTGTATCTTCCGCAAGCGTATCATCTTCAAAGTAATTTACTTTCTGGAGGGCTGAGTTTCTCCAGGCCCCAACGGCGCCGGGAACAACCGTAATACATTCCAGCTCGTCAAATGCCCGTTTTTCCAGATTGAATCCAGTAACATACTCAATGTGCTGCCACCATGTCAGCAGGTTTTTACGATTACCAATTTTTACGTTACCCGACACCGCTCCCACTCTTTCATCAGAGAAGTGACGAACGAGATTGGTGATCGTGTTCTCATCAATGGTCGTATCTGCGTCCAGCGTAACGGTAATTTCTCCATACACGTCTTTAAAGCCAAGGTTCAGCGCAGAAGACTTGCCCCCGTTTGGTTTTTTAATCAGCCGCACGTTGGAATAGCTGCCAAATTCTTCTTCCATTACTCTGCTTGTGCCGTCTTTTGATCCATCGTCTACAACGACAATGTCTAAATTAGGATAGCGGCTTTTTAAAATCGAATGGATTGTTTTAGCAATAACGGTTTCTTCATTGTAAGCTGCAATAAGAACGCTCACTAAAGGCTGATAAGATTCGTCGAATACTTTCTTTCTGCGTTTCTGCTTCCAGCTGAAGTAAATCAGCACAATAAGACGAAGCAGACCAACGGCTATCAGCCCGTAAATGAAGTAGGTTACACCCTCCGTTATGCTGGAGACAGTAATCGACCCGCGGCTGAAAAATGGACTGATCGCCGCTTCCGTTTCGGACACCTCCGGCATTACTTCATCTCTGGACATGCCGATTAATTCAGCAGACGGTACAATCTCATAGCCTTCCTCTTCCAGCCATTCTATGATCCGCGGAAGAGCTTCAATTGTTTCTGTACGGTCGCCGCCGGCATCATGAAGAAGAATAATGTTGCCGTCTTCCGCCCGTTTCGTTACTTCTTGGACAATTTGATCGCTCGTTTTATCTCCTTCCCAGTCTCTTGGGTCAATAAGAGAACCCATCAGCATGTAATCCAGATCCTGTGCGTGTGAAATTTTTTCCATGGTCTCTTTGGCCGGGACGTTGCTTCCTTCATCATTTGTAGATAAGAAAGGCGGACGGAACAATACAGTAGAGCGGCCTGTAATTCCCTGAATAATGCGCTGAGTGGAATTTAATTCAAAATCAAATTCCCTGGTTGAACTTTTTTGTATATCTTTATGACTGTACGTATGGTTTCCAATTTCATGACCTTCTCTATAAATTCGTTCCACAAACTCCGGATGGTTCGAAGCGTTTTGTCCAAGTACGAAGAAAGTAGCCGGTGTCTCATGCTCGCTTAAAATATCTAAAATCTGACCGGTGTACTTTGGATCAGGTCCATCATCAAAAGAAATAGCTATCTTTTTCTCTGCCTGGCCGTATCGCTCAATGTGATAAGGCGTGGAATATTCCAAGTATTCCTGACCAGTAATCACATCATCTGTCACTTCGAGGCTTCTTTTCCCATCCTGCTCGTCAGTGGTTACTTGAAACACATCACCTGCGCCGCCATCAGTAATTGGAACGATATTAGGAATTTCTGAGATCGACTCAGGTCCCGCTCCATTTTCGAACAGGCCCCAGATCGAGGAGTCTTCCGATCCAATATCCCATATGCCGATGGAATGAACATTATTGGATTTGGCAATCATCATTTGATTATAAAAGGTCGATGCATCCAAGAAGCTGATAAGGTGTTCGTTGTCTCCTTCTTTATAACGAACATAAGGAGTAAAATTTTTTTCGTCCCACTGAACCTCCAGATTTTGGTTGCTGGCCTGCTGCATGATATCTGGAAAACTCACTGTTTCTGCAGAAGTGTCCTGAGAGACATTCCAATTATACCCGAAGTTGGCAAGCGAAAGGACCAGCTTCTCCTCCGGACCGTCATACTGCTCAAATAATTCTTTCGTCCATTCAAAGGAAGCGATTGGAGAGCCGGATTTGCTGTTTTCATTATTCTCATCATAAGCCTGAACTACCAAATGATCCGCGTAGTCTGCTAATACTTCTGTGTCAAATGTATCATCTTCTACGCGAGTATTAAGCGCTACGGTGAGACCCGAATCATGAAAAATAGTATACAGCTTTTCAGAAAAATCTTCAAACTTCCCAGCGTCTTCATATTCGATATAGGTAAGATTCATATGAATTCCGTCATATCCGTCGTCCTGTACCATATTGTGTAATTCATTGATTACCTGGGTTTGTTTTTTGGGGTCATCCATTAGTTCGTCCATCGTTTCATCTGTTCCGTCATAGGTTAAGGAAACATCGGGAAGAATTTTCACCCCTGCTTCTCTTGCTAAAGCATCTATTTCAGTATCGGCTTTGTTTTCGATGGTAAAATCCTTTGTTAATGTAAACCAGTCCGGTACAAGTGTATCCACAGCATCAATGTTTCGCTCTAAGGAAAGCTTGTGCTGTTCTTCTCCATGAAAGTCCTGTTGATAAAAAGCAAATACATCTGTTTTCTGTGATTTCTGCCCTGCTGTTAATTCCAGCTGCTCTGCCTCATTCACATCGGTTGAAGCAACATCCTCTCCTTGAGCAAAAGGAGTCAAAATAGGTTCAATATTATGGGTGCTGACATCCACACCAGCCATGTCTGGTGCCTGCACCAGGGCCCGGAGCATTACTCCTGCTATAACAGCAAGTGCTATAATGGATAACAGGAAAGTGTACTTGGAAACCTTCCACCTTTTTCCTGATTCTTCTAAGAAGATAAATTTTTTCGGTTCTTTTTTACGCTGCTTCAACCCGTTCACCCCTAATATTCGTTATATATACTGTTTTTGTATCATATAACGAACAACGAGAAACGTAAATTCCACCAGAGGCTAAATTCTGGAATTATCCCGGTCTTTTCTTACTTTTTCTCTCAAATACTCCCAATATATAACTATTTGATCTTTATAACGAACAAAAGCCTTTTCTGCATTTGCAGAAAAGGCTTGATATAAATGGTTTTCAATAAGAATAGCGCGTATCAATGGTTCCGTCTTTTTTATAAATCACAGCTTCTGTTCCCTGTTTTTCAGCGATTTCTTTTGCTCTTTTCACTGCTTCGTTCTTATTATCGTACACCGCTGTGGGCTGTTTTGCATCTTTTGAACGAACGGCCCAGCCGTTTTCATGGGCTTCCACCAGCTCGGCTTTTTCCATGAGCTCCGGCCGGCTGCTGTATTCACTGTTGGAGCCGGGAGTAACCCGTTCGTTCTCCATATACTCCTCTATTTCCTGTTTATCCGCATCCTCATACCATTTTCTGCCTGTTTCGTAGCAATAGGAATTGCTTTTCCTTCATCATAGCCCTCATCAAGCATCGCGTTGGCAATATCAATAGCCTTCTTACGTACAGGCTTGTCCAGATTTTTTAAAGAGGATGGGTAATCGTTCATATTCCAGGGCATCGGTAAAACCTCCTGTTCTGAAGTTAGTCTACCTTTTTATAACCCTTTTATTGTCTTTTGAAACGACTTCCTACCATCTCGATGTAAGCATTTTACGTCTCGTATAAAACTCAACGCCGTCTTTTCCATTGGCATGCAGATCGCCGTAGAACGAATTTTTCCATCCGGAGAATGGGAAAAATGCCATTGGAGCCGGTACGTTAACGTTAACACCGAGCATACCTACTTCAATATCCTCCCGGAACTGGCGGGTCGCATGTCCGCTTGAAGTATACAATACGGCGCCGTTACCGAAGTCGGATTGGTTGGTTACTTCAATGGCTTCGGTAAGATCCTTCACTCGTACAATTGATAATACTGGGGCAAATATCTCTTTTTTCCAAATATCCATAGAAGTAGTTACTTGATCGAACACGGTAGCTCCGAGGAAATAGCCCTTATCCATTCCTTTGGCATCTTCTCTTCCGTCCCGGTACAATGAAGCTCCTTCACCCTGTCCGCTTTCAATAAAGGAGTGTACTTTATCGAGGTGGGACTGGCGGATGACCGGACCGAGATTTACCTGCTGATCCATACCGTCACCTAGTACAAGCTGGTCGGCTGCGTCTTTCAGGTTCTCCAGAAACGTATCGGCAATGTCTTCTGTGACAACCACGACGGATGTTGCCATACAGCGCTGTCCGGCACTTCCAAAGGCTCCGCCGATAATACCTTGAATCGTTTTCTCCATGTCGCAGTCTTCTAATACGATCGCATGGTTTTTTGCTCCTGCAAGAGCTTGAACTCTTTTCCCGTGCTGAGCTGCTGTTTTATAAATATATTCAGCTACAGGCTGCGATCCTACAAAGCTAATAGCAGCTACGTCATCATGCTCTAATAGGCCGTTCACGACATCGTGGGCGCCGTGCACAATATTGAGCACGCCGTCCGGCAGGCCGGCTTCTGTAAACAGCTCCACCAGTCTCTCTGCCAGCATAGGAGTACGCTCGGATGGCTTTAGTACAAATGTGTTTCCGCAGGCAATAGCGAGCGGGAACATCCAGCACGGCACCATCATAGGAAAGTTAAATGGCGTAATGCCGCCGACTACTCCGACCGGATACCGGTACATGCTCGATTCAATATTTGTCGCGATGTCCGGCAGCGTATCTCCCATCATAAGAGTCGGAGCGCCTGCCGCAAATTCCACGCATTCAATGCCGCGCTGTACCTCTCCATAAGCATCGTTATAGCATTTTCCATTTTCCTGCGTAATGATTTCAGCCAGTTCCTCATAGTTATCCATTAAAAGCTGCTGGTACTTAAACAGAATACGGGCTCTTTTTGGCACCGGTGTTTTTTTCCATGTTTTAAATGCATCTTTTGCTGCCGATACGGCCTGGTCGACTTCTTCTTTGGAAGAAAGAGGCACATGAGCCAGCTCTTTTTTCTGTCGCCGGGTTAGGTACGACTTCTGTCTGGCCGGAGGTGGATGCTGTCCATTGCCCTCCGATAAAATTTTTCAACGTTCTTGCTGTTTGTACTGTCATATTATTCGCTCCTTTTATTTAGTATATTCGTACACGTAAGCTTTTTCGTACAAGGCAATGATATCTTTTTCTGAAGGCACAACCGGATTGTTGCCGGGACTTCCGCTTTCCAGAGCATCGGCGGCCATCTTTTCAAGCACCTCGTGATATGCTCCTTCCTCAATTCCCCATCCCTTCATGTTGGAATCTCCAGCTTCTGGCATAGTTCCAGCACTTTCTGCACAAACCGGTCTGCGGCTTCCTCTTCGGGAAGACCCGCCCATTCAGGATAAATAAATGCTGCCAGTTCGCTTAGTCGGGATTGGCAGGATTCACTGCTGTATTCCAGAATGACGGGAAGCAGCATCGCATTGGAAATACCGTGAGGAACATGAAACATCGCACCTATCGGCCTGGACATGCCATGTACAAGGCATACAGAGGCATTAGAGAAAGCCATACCTCCCTGCATCGCCCCAAGTGCCATTTGCTCCGCTGCATGGGTATCGTCTTTGTCTTCATAGCTTTTAAGAATGTTATGCATAATCAGTTTGGCTGAAGAAAGCGCCAGCTGGTCAGAGAATACGTGCGCTTTTTTGGAGATATATGCTTCTATCGAATGGGTCAACGCATCCATGCCGGTAGCTGCTTTAATTGATTTCGGCGAGCTCATCGAAAGCTGGGAATCAATAATTGCAGCTTTCGGCATAAAGGCCGGCTGTTTGATCATCATTTTCACGCCATCTGCTGTATTTGTAATGACCGTCACATCTGTCGCTTCCGACCCTGTTCCCGCAGTCGTAGGCACAGCGATCAACGGAAGAGCCTTATGTGCTGCTGTTTTCTTATTATTCATATAGTCTTTGATAGCGCCTTCATTAGTAGCCAGCACAGCTACTGCTTTTGCCGTATCAATGCAGCTGCCTCGCCAAGGGCGACGATCACATCCGCGTTCTCCTGTTGGACCATTTCCAGAGCTTTTTCTACATATTTGTCAGTAGGTTCTGTTTCAATATCCAGAAAAGCTGCGGTATGAAGGCCGCTCTCCTGAAGAGCTTTTTCGCAGGTTTCCAGGTAGCCAAGCTTCTTCATCATGTTATCGCTTACAATTAATACCCGGTTTCCCTCTTTTTTGCTTCTTCTCCAATATTGCTTAAACTGCCGGGACCGTAAACAATTCTTTCAGGAAAAATCATCGTACTTATTTTCATTTTGTAGTCCTCCCTTCGTTCTGCCTTTTACTAATGCAAAGATCGTGCCAAAATAAACGAAAAGTCGTTTTGGCCTGTTATATAAGGCTTGTTTTACGAGCATATATAGAACGCTTACATTATTCGATAAAGATAAAGAAAAAAAGTGTAGAATAATATCTACACTTTTCTCATTCGTCCTACACTTTTCTTCTATTTGAAAATCTTTAATTTTTTGTATAAGGTTGTACGGTGGATCCCCAGATCCTGGGCAGCTTTTGATTTATTGCCTTCGTGCTTTTCAAGTGCCTGAATGATGACCTGCTTTTCCTGCTTATGCTGCTCAGATTTTAAGGAATGATTGTCTTCTGTCTCTCCGGTTTCTCCGTTCAATTTAGTACTGACGATAGCCGGGAGATCTTTCAGTGTAATCTCTTTTCCATCTACTAATGTTACAAGCTGTTCGGTAACGTTCATCAACTCGCGGATGTTTCCGGGCCACGTATAGGACATAAACGCTTCTAATGCCTCCGGGTCCATCTGCTTGGCTTCCATGTTATTTTCCTTGCTGAAGCGCTGCATATAATGACTGAACAGCAGCGGAATATCTTTTGGACGCTGACGGAGAGGCGCTACCTCAACAGGTATTACGTGAAGACGGTAGTATAAGTCTTCCCGGAACGTGCCATCTTTCACCCGTTTCTCCAGATTGGCATTGGTGGCGGCAATTACTTTTACGTTTAAAGGAATCTGAGCAAGCCCCCCTACTTTTGTAACGGCCCGCTCTTCCAGTACACGCAGAATTTTAGCCTGCATGGGCAGGGACATATTGCCAATTTCATCTAAGAATAATGTTCCGTTGTGTGAGGCTTCAAACTTACCAATGTGACCTTCTTTTTTGGCACCTGTAAACGCTCCTTCTTCGTAGCCGAAAAGCTCTGATTCCAGCAGGTGCTCCGGAATTGCAGCGCAGTTGACGCTGATAAAGCCGCCCTTTCTGCCGGTCGTCAAATGAATGGCCTGAGCAAACAATTCTTTTCCCGTGCCGCTTTCGCCTGTAATTAATACGGTCGCATTCGTTCTCGCAGCTTTTCTGGCAATGCTTTTGCTTTCTTTAATTGCCCGGCTCTCTCCTATAATATCTTCAAATCGATGAAGGTGCGACTGGCCTCTTGTTTGTCCGTCCTCGCTCTCAAACGGAGCTTCCACGTTCATATCAGCTGCATTTCCAAGAATCCGGTACAGTTCGCTGACTCCTTCAAAAATCAGCATACCTACCGCACCGGCAATTTCGCCATCCTCCCAGATCGGCAGGCGGTGAACAACCATTTTCTGGCCTTGAATCATTTGAATTTCGCCCTTTTCGGGGATACCCGTTCGTACTACTTCATGCAGCCGCGTATTTTCAATAATATCTTCTGCCGGACGACCGGAAACATCTTCATCCGGATCGATTCCAAGAAAGCTCCGGTACGCCTGATTCATTTGTTTAAGACGCCCTTCCTTATCTACGACAGCAATGCCTTCGTAGGCACTTTCCAGAATGACCTGAGCAACATTCCGCTGTTGAATCAGATTGCCGTATTCTGCTTCAAACCAGGCGGATGTGGTAATAATTCGGCTCGCCTGGCCTTTTTTGTTAACAACTACGGCTGGAAGATACTCTGCCTGCAGAGCCGCTGTTTCATCTTCCCGAACGGTATACGCTTCATCCAGCCATCCTTTTTTTATTTTTTTATCCAGTCCTTTTTCTTTTTCCAGATAGCTGTACAGCTTTTGTTCGTTAACCCAGCCTGCGGGCTTTCCTTTTTCGTCTACACATAAAATCGGATCACTGCTGTTTTCTGCTTTCTGCTTCAGTATATCCGTCACTTTTGCTTCTTCTATCATTATAAAGGAGGAATTGTGTTCTTTTTTCGACGCTTTTGCTTTTCCCATTTTTTTGACCACCTCTTTTTAGTTAACTTCTATCCGTCTCTTGTTGTTTTTTTCTACATTGTTATAGTTCATGTACCCCGTTTTCTGTTTTTATAAAACGAATACGTTTCACGTGAAACGTTAAAGAGCGTTTTCATGTTAAACTATACTTACCTACATTTGCCATTAAAGGAGGATTCTTTTGCCAGCCTATAGTTATGTTTCCCACTTATACTGCCCTAAATGCAGCAATACTTATTCTATTGATGTGCCTCAAAACCTGTGTACCTGCGGCTCCCCGCTCCTTACAGCCTACGACTTGGATTCGCTCAATGTGCAGTATCAGAAAGCAAGCCTGAGAGATCGCGCTCCCACATTATGGCGCTACCACGAGCTGCTGCCGGTAAAAAAAGAAGAAAATATTATTTCTATGGGAGAAGGCATGACCCCCATTCTTCCAATGACTAACCTGGCTAAAGAATTTGATATTAAGCAGCTGGCTATGAAAGATGAAGGACTAACCCCTACAGGCTCTTTTAAATCCCGCGGAGCCGCGGTCGGAGTATCCAAAGCGAAAGAGCTCGGCATCAAAGAAATTGCGATGCCTACAAATGGAAACGCAGGAGCTGCCTGGGCCCTTTATGCAGCCAGAGCTTCTATTGCTTCTCATATCGTTATGCCGGTTGATGCACCAATCGTCACTAGAAAAGAATGCGCTGCTGCCGGAGCAGATCTTCATTTAGTAAATGGACTGATCAGTGACGCGGGACAGATTGTTGCCCGTTCCGTAGAAAAATACGGCTGGTTTGACGTCTCTACGCTTAAAGAACCGTACCGGATTGAAGGGAAAAAAACGATGGGCTTTGAAATTGCCGAACAGCTGCAGTGGAAGCTGCCGGATGTGATATTGTATCCGACAGGAGGCGGTGTCGGCCTCATTGGAATTTATAAAGCATTTAAAGAACTGATGGAGCTTGGCTGGATACTATCGTCTAAAATGCCGAGACTTGTAGCTGTTCAGGCAGAAGAGTGCGCCCCTATTGTTGAAGCGTATAAGCAGGGCAAAACCTCTTCCGAGTTCTGGCCGGAATCCAAGACTGCAGCTTTTGGGATTAATGTCCCAAAAGCGCTCGGAGACTTTCTCGTATTGGAAGCTATTTATGAAACAGGCGGGTGTGCTGTTGCTATTGATGATCCTCGCATTCTAAAAGAACAGCGGCACGTAACCCGGACTGAGGGCACCTTTATCTGTCCAGAAGGAGCCGCGCTGTTCGCCGCTGTTCGAGAGCTGAGAGAAGACCGCTGGATTAAGCCCAACGACTCTGTTTTATGTTTAAATACCGGAATGGGAATCAAATATCCGGAAACAGTGGAAGCCAACGCGTCTGTTCTGAAACCCGGCGATACGTTGTAAAGACTTCCTATTTGTATAAAAAAACTGTCTTGAACATTAAAGACGGTTTTTTTCCATATTATTTAATAAGAAAGGTGAAGAAAACTATGACAGGCCGGCAGCGGAAAATTACTGCGTATTTATATAATCAGCAGAATTACGTATCGATTCAAAGCGTCGCTGACCTTATAGGCTGCTCGGAAAAAACAGTCCGTACAGAACTAAAAGCCATCCACCAGTATATCGCAGTACATCATTGGGGAAGCCTGCTCCGCAAGCCCAGCCGGGGCATTCGCTTTATTCCTTCCGAGGAAAAAGATCACGCTATTAAAAGCCAGCTTTTTTCTATGGAGAAAAAGGAGCAGCCTGCTTCCAGAGAAAATCAAATTTCTCTTCTTCTGCGTCTTCTGCTCGACACGAAAAAAGAGTGGACCATTAAGCAGCTCACAGAAGAACTGTATGAGAGCCAGGCCACCATTAAGGAATTAGTAAAGGAATGCAGCAAACACCTGCAGAAATACCATCTTTCTATTCAGCTGAAACCAAACGTTGGCGTTTCCATCATTGGGCCGGAAACAGGACACCGGGCGGCTATCGCTGATCTGGTTCGGCGCTCTTTAGCACAAAATCAGCCTATAAAAGAATGGTTTTCCCCTTTTGACTGGGAAGCGGTTAATAAGATGATTAAAGGACTTGAAGAGTATTTTTTATTTTCCTATACACAGATGTCCCGTGAAACATTAATCATCCATATCCTTCTCGCTGTAAAACGAATTATGTGGAAGCGCAGCGTTATCTATCCGCCGGACGCGCCCGATACGAAGAGAATAGAAATGCAAAAAGCGTCCCGGCTCGCCGGGGAGCTGGAGGCCTACTTTCAAATGAAGTGGCCTGCAGCCGAAGTGTACTATTTGTCTATTCATCTTCTCAGTGCCAGGCTGGAAACTCCTTCTGAAGAAAACTCCAATATATTTGAGCAGCTTCAGGTAGATCCGGAAACGATACGCTTTACACACCGTTTAATTGAGGCAGTAACAACTGCCACCGGCCATCCCTACCACAAAGACAGCAGCCTTTTCCGGGATACGGCCTCGCACCTTCACAGCAGTACAGCCAGAATCAACCATCACTTCAGCCACCATAACCCTATGGCTTCCGAAATAAGAATAATGTATCCTTATTTGTTTGAAATGATTATAGAAGCTCTTGCTGATTTAGAACCGGCGAAAAAATGGCCGCTTGAGGAAATAGCCTATTTAACCATTCACTTTCAGGTTTCTTTGGAGCGCTCGAAGAAAGCTTCTGCCGATTATATGCGGGTTCTGCTTGTCTGTCCTATGGGCATTGGTATGTCACGCCTCCTGCAGACAAAATTGGAAAGAAAGTTTCCTTCCCTTCAGACAGAAGATTGTGTGGCTGTAAAACAAGCTGAACAATTTGATCAAACGAGAGTCGACATGATCATTTCTACTGTGCCGCTTCAGCGCAAAGATGTACCGATTATTGTTGTATCCCCTTTTTTAAAAGAAGAGGAGCAGCAGCAAATACAAAAAATGATGCATACATTAAAAGAAGAAAGCCAAAACGTCCTGCAGGAATTGATCTCTTCTCCAGACCATATCCACTTTCTTCAAGAACCGAATCCAATTAACGTTATTACATACTTAGCCGGATTCCTTGCAGGAACCAATAAAGTAACACCTGATTTTGTTGAAAGCACCATTGATCGGGAGCACAGATCCTCCACATTTATCGGTGGCGGCATTGCCATCCCTCATGGTGATCCTTCGTTTATCAAGATTCCATCTATTGCCGTCGGAATTTTTCCGGAACCAATTCAATGGAACGGATCTTCCACCGCCATTGTGCTGCTTTTAGCGGCCGATCTGCAGGAAGGCAGAAAAGTAAAAAGATTGTTCGAGGAAATATCGAAGCTGTCCGACGCCCTGACCGGGTAGCTCACATAAAAAGCCTGTCTAATAAAGAAGCAGTTTTTTCATTATTTTAATGATTAATATCGTTTTACCGCATGTTCCGGAAAGATAACGCTTTCATTAATCCTTTCTTTCTTCTCTATACTAAATATAGAAAGCAAAAGAAAGGATGAGGCAGCTTGAAAAAAATTGTCGCTATTACCGCCTGCCCTGTAGGAATCGCCCATACGTACATGGCAGCGGAGAATCTGCAAAAAGCCGCGGCACAGCTCGAAGTGGAAATAAAAGTAGAAACCCAGGGGTCGGTAGGAGCCGAAAACATTCTGACAGAGGAAGATATACGGCAAGCAGAAGGGGTTATATTTGCAGCCGATAAAAATGTCGATAAATCCAGATTTCAAGGAAAGCAATATGTAGAAACAGGGGTTCAGGACGGTATTCATAAGCCGGAACAGCTCATTCAAAACATCTTGGACGGAAAAGGAAAAACATTGTCCGGTTCAGCAGACCAGCAGGAAGAAAAGAAGAAAAAAGAAAACCCTATATACAGGCACCTGATGAACGGCGTTTCTTTTATGATTCCTTTCATCGTCGTCGGAGGACTGTTGATTGCAATTTCTTTATCTCTTGGAGGGGTTCCATCGGCGGAAGGCTTGATTATCCCGGAGGATTCGATCTGGAGCACAATTGAAGCGATCGGAGCAGGCTCTTTTGCATTTATGGTGCCTATTCTCGCCGGCTTTATCGCCATGAGCATAGCCGACCGGCCGGGTCTGGCACCAGGGATGATCGGCGGCTACATTGCAGCAAATGGCAGCTTCTACGGCAGTGAAGCCGCTGCTGGTTTTATAGGCGGAATTATTGCCGGATTTTTAGCAGGTTATGTGGCACTGTGGATTAAAAAGTGGAAAGTCCCAAGGGCATTGCAGCCTATCATGCCAATCATTATTATTCCGGTATTAGCCTCCCTTATTGTCGGTTTAGCCTTTTCCTTTTTAATAGGTGCACCAGTAGCCGCTATTTTTGAGAGCCTGACTACCTGGCTTGCAGGAATGGAAGGAACCAGCACTGTTCTACTAGCCTTAATTTTAGGGGCGATGATCTCCTTTGATATGGGAGGTCCTGTAAACAAAGTAGCTTTCCTGTTCGGCGCTGCTATGATTACCGAGGGCAACTTCGCGATTATGGGAGCCGTGGCTGCAGCCATTGCCGTTCCTCCTATCGGTCTTGGTATTGCCACATTTATGAATAAGAAAAAATTCGAGCAGCCGGAGATTGAGGCGGGAAAAGCGTCCTTCACGATGGGACTATTCGGCATCACAGAAGGCGCGATTCCCTTTGCAGCCAAAGACCCGCTGCGGGTTATTCCAAGCATTATGATCGGTTCCATGGCAGCTGCAGTTATTGCGATGCAGAGCGGCGTTGGGGATCAAGTAGCACACGGCGGTCCGATCGTAGGCGTATTGGGAGCTGTAACGAATGTGACCATGTTTTTTATCGCTATTTTGGTCGGTTCCCTTATTACTGCCTTTATTGTTAATTTGATCAAGCGTGATGTTACTGAAGTGACGGTGCCATCCGGCGGCGTGGAAGAACCTGTTGTAAGCAGTGAAAAAACTGCCGCTCGTCCGAAAAGCGTTGCACAGGAAGCGACATTTAATAAGCTTACCGATCTTGTTTCCAAAGACCTGATCCTACCCAATCTAAATGCAGATACCCGGGAAGGCGTAATGGATGAAATGATTCGAACGCTTTCCAACAGCGATGTACTGAGCGATAATAACACATTTAAAGAAGTTATTCTTGATCGGGAAACGCAGGGTTCTACAGGACTCGGCATGAATGTGGCGATTCCCCACGGAAAAGCCGATGTAGTAAAAAAACCGGCTGTCGCTTTTGGCATACATCGGCAAGGGGTCGATTGGAACAGTATGGACGGCACGCAGGCAAAATTAATATTTATGATTGCAGTACCAGAGGAACGTGCCGGTGACGATCACCTGCGTATTCTGCAGATGCTGTCCCGAAAACTGATGGATGAAGAGTTCAGGGAACAATTAATACAGGCGGAAAATAAACAGCAGATTTACCAGCTGCTGGATGAAATATAAAGTTGAAAAGCATGCCCCGCGGAGGCATGCTTTTTTCTATGCTCCTATAATACAAAAGATATTTCCTTTACCTTTGATTAACATTTTTTACATTTGATTGCGTCTAAAGTACTTGTTTTTTATTTCTGAATTTTATAATAAATAGAGTCTTTTATCCTTCCTCCTCTTCGAAAGACCCTATATTTATATAGTATCTCTTATAAAATTCCTTGTTTCGTATGCCAAATTGCTTCCAAAGTAGAATAGTCCCTCACCCTGCCGGCTCTCTTTAGATTAGCTTTATACTTCCTTAACAACTGCTCTTTATAGTTAAGAGTGTAAAACATAATCAGAAAAGGGGTCAGTAAAACATGAAATCTATTTCTAAAAAATTTAAAAGCGTTGCCGCACTCGGACTCGGAACATCTATTATTCTTTCTTCCGGAACAGGAGCCTACGCAAGTATTCCTGATGACAATGGAAAAGCGCCGGCTCATTCTAATAAAGAGAAGCCGGAGGAAGTAGAGAACATCATTTACATGATCCCGGATGGTTTTGACGCGGCGTATGCTACAAATTACCGTCATTACAAAGGCGAGGAGACTCCTGTATGGGATGAATTTCTTACTGGAATGATGAAAACTGACTCAGCAGATAATCTGGTAACCGATTCTGCTGCTGCCGGTACAGCTATGGCCCGTGGAGTCAAGACAGAAAATGGAATGATCGGCATGACACCAGAGGGTGAATCTCCAGACAGTATTCTTGAAAAATCAGGCAATGCAGGCAAATCAACCGGTCTTGTGGCTACGTCTACTATTACCCACGCTACACCAGCCGTCTTTGGCGCTAATGTAGAAGACCGCGATAATGAAGCCGCTATTGCACCGCAGCTGATTGAAAACGTCGATGTGCTGATGGGCGGAGGCCAGAATATGTTTCTTCCTGAATCAGAAGGCGGCGAGCAGGAAGAAGAAAACCTTATAGAGAAAGCCCAGGCAGATGGATTTACTTATACAAACAGCCTTGATGAGATGCAGGCATCAGAACACGAAAAAATTCTTGGCCTTTCAGCGAAGAAGCCATGTCACCGGAACTGGAACGTCCGGAAGAACAGCCAAGCATATCTGAAATGACAACCTCTGCTATTCAATCGCTGGAGCAAGATGAAGATGGATTTTCCTAATGGTAGAGGGAAGCCAGATTGACTGGGCCGGTCACGCTCACGATGCAGGCTGGGCCATGAGTGACACCGAAGCGTTCGAGATGGCCGTTCAGGAAGCAGTCGATTATGCTGAGGCAGAAGGTAATACACTTGTTGTTGTAGCCGGTGACCACGAAACAGGCGGTATGAGCGTTGGCGGCTATGATGAGTACATGGCTAAACCGGACATTCTTCGTGATGTCACTGCTACAGGAAATAAAATGGCAGAAGAGCTGAATGAAGATGCTTCCAATGCAGCCGAAGTTCTTTCTACCTTTACAAATATTGATATCACCGACGAGGAAGCAGCCCGTATTCAAGATGCCGGCGACGAAGAAGCACGTGCGCTCGAAATCAACTCTATTGTGAGCGAATATGCATATGTCGGCTGGTCTACTTCTCAGCATACCGGTACGGATGTTCCACTGTATGCCTACGGTACAGGATCTGAAGAATTCACTGGTTTACTGGATAACACAGAAATCCCTGAGAAAATGAGCGAGCTTATCGGTCAATAAATTATATACAGCTAAAAACCCCGTCTCCTCCTTTAAAACAGGTGGACACGGGGCTTTTTATATTGTAATAAGGACGCTTACGGCCAAGGACGCACCGGCCGAAAAGCTGAGCCAATGACCAAAAGAAAAAGGTTTTTCTCGAAACAGCAGCACTCTGGCTGTTCCCAATCCTATCAGCAGAAGTAAAAACAAAGTGAAAAAAACGGCTAAAAAAAGCACAGCTTTCCCCTCTCTTTCTCAGCCCGGCTTGTAATATTAGAATCCGGTCGTCATCTATCATATACTGTATATATTGAAACTACGTAACGAGGTGGTCCTATGCAGGATAAGAAGCTGCTGGCAGAAGAAGCAAAAGCATTTATTGATATAGCTTATATGGAATCCGAAAAAAACAGCGATGTTTGCCAAGCACGCTGGAAACAGATTGAAACAGAGATTGCCGAAACCGGCCACTACACTCACACGTTGGAAGAACTCCGCATAGGAGCAAAGCTTGCCTGGCGCAACAGCAATCGCTGCATCGGCCGTTTTTTCTGGGAATCCCTTCATGTGCTCGACTGTCGTGCAGACAGCACCGAAGATGAAGTTGCCCGCTCTTTATTCCGGCACATCCGTTATGCTACGAATGGAGGGAGAATCCTGCCGGTTATTTCTTTATTTGCCCCCGCCTCGCCTCATCATCCGACGATCCGGATCTGGAACTATCAGCTGATCCGTTATGCCGGTTACCAGACAGAGGATGGTATTATCGGTGATCCGGATTCGATTGATTTTACAAATAAATGTCTTGAGCTTGGATGGAAGGGCCCCAAAACAGATTTCGATATTCTGCCTATCTTAATCAGCTTGGGAGATAAGGAACCTAAATGGTTTTCCATCCCCTCCTCCCTCATTCTTGAGGTACCGTTGGAGCACCCGGAATATGAGGCATTTGCAGAGAAGCAGTACAAATGGTATGCCGTTCCGATTGTATCGGATATGAAGCTTGAAATAGGCGGCCTTACGTATCAGGCTGCTCCATTTAACGGCTGGTACATGGGAACAGAGGTCGGAGCCAGAAACCTTGCCGATGCCGGACGGTACAACCTGCTTCCGGAAATGGCGGAGATTGCAGGCCTTGATACTTCATTTGCCTCCACTCTTTGGAAAGACCGGGCACTCGTTGAATTAAACCGTGCTGTTCTTCATTCTTATAAAAAGCATGGCGTCAGCATGGTTGATCACCATACGGCAGCTGCCCAATTTGAACGTTTCGAAAAAAAAGAAGCTCAGGCCGGCAGAGAAGTTACTGGCGACTGGACATGGCTGATTCCGCCGGTTTCACCCGCCACCACCTCTATTTTTCATAAAGAATACAATAATCATGTTCATAAGCCGAACTATTTCTATCAAGACAGGCTGTATTAGCTGTAGGTTATGTCCACGCCTGCTGCTTTCAGCAGTTCAAAATAAGAAGGACACGTTTTTGATACGCAGCCTGGATCGGCAATAGTTACATCCGGCACTTTCGCTCCGACAAGGGACAGCGCCATTGCTACTCTATGATCATCATAGGACAATAACGACGTACCTTTCGGCGTACCCGGTTATACCGTCAGCCCATCTGCGAATTCATCTGTTTTTATACCCAGCTTTCCAAGCTCTGTGCAGATCGCATGGATCCGGTCCGATTCGTGGTGGCGGATGTGCTCCACGTCCCGAAGCGTTATCGGTCCATCCGCAAATGGTGCAATTGCAGCAAGCGTCAGCGTCTGGTCCGACATCTCCTTCATGCTTATGTCCAGACCTCCTTTAAGCTGATCCGGCCCCTGCACCTCTACATAGGATTCTCCTTTTTCTACAGTGCATCCCATCTTTTCATACAAATCCACCATACCGATATCGGGCTGGTTTGTTTGGGTTGGCAGATTATTAATACGAACCCTGCCGCCGGAAATAGCAGCCAGCGCCATAAAGTAGCTTGCCGTCGAAGCATCTGCTTCCAGAGCCATCTTTCTGGCTTTGTATCCTGAAGCCGGCACTGTCATTTTTGTTAATTCATCGTTATATTCAGACGTCACTCCAAATTCTTTCATCAGATCAAGCGTAATTTTTACATAGGCATGCTGCACGATGTGATCCGGTATCGTTACTGTAAGATCATTCTGCTGGCTGGCACCGGAAATAAGCAGGCCGCTGATAAACTGGCTCGAAACAGCACCGGAAATGCTCACCTCTCCGCCTTTTAACCCTACAGGCTTGATGACAAGCGGATAAAATCCTTTTTTATCTTCATATTCGATCTGTGCTCCAAGCTTTTCAAGGGCCTCCATTAAAGGTTTAACCGGGCGTTCGCTCATTCGTCTGCTCGCTTCAATCCGATAGGACCCACCGTTCGCAGCAGCAACCGCTCCGGGAAGAAACCGCGCAATCGTTCCCGCTGCACCAATGTATAGATCTGCTTCCTTGATCGGCCAGCTGCCGCCGCATCCGTCTATTTCCACCGTGTCCCCGGTGACCCGCGACGGGACGCCAAGCTTTTCAAGAGCATCCAGGCACCAATAGGAATCATCGCTCTTCAACAGTCCGGAAAGAGTAGAAGTTCCTTCTGCCAGCGCCGCTAAAATAAGCGCACGGTTTGTAAAGCTTTTGCTTCCCGGCACCGTCATATCAACTGATACGGCTTTTCCATTCAGCGGATGTATGGTCACATTGTCTACATCGTTTAACGCCGACCAGGGCGATCGTGCTTTCAAATCGGGAGTACTCATAGTATCTATCCATCCTTTTATCGTTATCGATTTTATCATCTATTCATGTCCCTATTATGCCATAAAACCAAAGCCTGCAGGAAGAAGGCAGACGTTTAAAAGCAGATGTCCGCAATGGACATCTGCTCTTCTATATCTTATTTCGCAGCAGCAAGTTTCGCCCAGATGCCGGAAGGATCCTGAAAGCAGAAGGTGTTTCCTTCTAGTTTTATGGGCGTCCCTTCTTTTCTTAAGCGTTCGGCTGCTTTTTCTTTTTCTTCTCAGTCGGAAGCAATCGAGTAATACATCAGGCCAACGGCATTTTCTAAAGGGGCCGGAGCGTTGCTCCCGGCCCAGAGATTTACAGCGATGTGATGATGGTACCCTCCTGCCGAGACAAACAGAGCACTTCCCGGAATCGAGACCATCGTATCAAAGCCAAGCACCTCCGTATAAAAATGAGCGGACTTTTCAAGATTAGAGATGTGAAGATGCATGTGGCCAATTACAGTACCCGCAGGCAGCCCGTTCCACTGGTGATCAGATGCTTCCCGCAGCACGCCGTCCGCATCCATGGGAAGTGTCTGCATCGTAACCTCTCCATGCTCATTTCTGTTCCACTCCTGCTCCGGCCGGTCCCGGTACACTTCGATGCCGTTCCCGTCCGGATCTGCCAGGTACACCGCTTCACTGACCTGGTGGTCGGATGCTCCCTGCAGCGGATAGTTTTTTTCCAGCAGACGTCGGAGAGATAAGCCGAGGCTCACTCGGTCCGGCACCAATACAGCAAAATGATAAAGGCCGCTTGTTTTTTGCTTTGGCAGCACTTCCGGCTTTTCTTCCAGTATCAGAAGTGTTTTATTTTCGCCGTGCGGACCTAATTCTGCACGATTTTCCATTTTGCTTTTCACTTCAAAACCGAGCATCTCCCGATAAAATTCCAGTGACGCTTCCAGATTGGAAATCAGCAGTTCTACTTGGCCTATTTTCGTTTTTTCATGTATGTGATAGGACATAACCGGCTCCTTTTTTCTTTTTGATATTTCAAATTTACTTCATTACTTTTTGTAAGTCAAAAAACAACCCTTTACTAGAACACATGTTCTTATATATGATAAGAAGAAAGAGGTGGTTATGATGACAGAAAATAAGCTGACCCCGGGATCGAATATGAGATGGGAATCCTCCAGAATGATTCTCCCCGAACACCGGGACGCCTGGAATAAACGACGCGCCGTCACAAAACGCCTGCCAAAGCCGTTACTCGATGAACAGCGGCTGCAGGAACTTTTCTGGAAGCTCGAACAAATAATCGGCTGTCCGCAGGAGTACTGCTTTTCCTACTGGGAAGACGGAGAGTACCGCACATTTTCCGGCCGCTGCCAATCCACCCTGCCCGTACGCCAGCTTCTTCATTTAGTAAACGATGACGATATTATTTATATTTCGTTCGATGTTCTTATCGATATTACCGAAAAATGAATATTCGCTGTGCCCGCTGTATGCTACGATGAAAAAAATACTCTTTTATCCAGCAGAAAGACAGCCTGGACCAACTACACTATTCTCCTGTTAGGAAAGGAAGATACCTAATGAACCTTCGTGACATATGGAAAGCCCGGTCCGTTATAAAAAGGGAGCTCCCTCCCACACCCTTAATGCATTCAGCTGAACTAAGTACTCTTACCGGCTTTCCCGTCTATTTAAAGCTGGAGCAGCTTCAGCCTTCCGGCTCATTCAAGCTGCGGGGTGCGACGCATATGATTTCATCTTTAACAAACGCCCAGAAAGAAAAAGGCGTCGTCACCTTTTCCACCGGCAATCACGGGTTTGCTGTGGCCAGGGCCGCCGCTGCACAAAGCATCCGCGCGGTGATCTGTGTAGCAGAAACAGTAACCCGCGCAAAAATAGAAGCCTTGGAGCAAAGCGGAGCAGAACTTCGTATAGAAGGGAAAAGCCAGGATGAAGCCGGCAAAATCAGCGCTGAATTGGTGCAGACAGAAGGCCTTACCTTAATCCCTCCGTTTGACCATCCCTCTATTATCGCAGGTCAGGGTACCATGGGCCTCGAGCTGTTGGAGGAGCTGCCGGATATTTCTGCTGTAATTGCCGGGCTGTCCGGAGGCGGTCTTTTGTCAGGCCTTGGACTTGCCATGAAAGAAACGGACCCTGCCATCGAGGTACACGGTGCTACGATCAGCAGAGGAGCAGCGATGCAGGAAAGCCTGAGAGCGGGACACCCTGTGGAAGTAGAGGAAACGCCAACCCTTGCCGACAGCCTTCTCGGAGGAATCGGCCTTGATAATCAGTACACGATGAAAATGATTGAGCGCTATACTGACATCCGCTGTGCAGTTTCAGAAGAAGCGATCGCACGCGCAATGGCCTTTCTATATAAAAAGCACCGCCTGATTGTAGAAGGCGGTGCTGCAGTGGGCGTATCGGCGCTGCTCGAGCAGATCATCAAGCCGGATGGGCCGACAGTCGTTATTATTACGGGAAACAGTATTGACCCGGCCGTCCATTATGAGACCGTTACGCCATATTTGTAGCTAACGGCTGTCCCTTTTATCTGCAAATCCATACGGAATCACCGAAAGCAGGTCCAGTTTGTCTGCTTTCTTTTTTAATGGAAGCTGGTACGGCTTCAGCCATTTTTTAAACAGCTTCGGCTTCAGCACCTGCTCCAAAAAGTAAAGGCTCTGCAGGGGGCCGCCTCCACTTTCAATCAAATGCACGAGCTGCAGGTTGTATTCCTTTTCCTTACGTATCCATGCCTCCATCTGCCGGGGCGACATGAGGACATAGGGA
Source organism: Sinobaca sp. H24 (assembly GCF_023845525.1). NCBI lineage: Bacteria > Bacillati > Bacillota > Bacilli > Caryophanales > Sporolactobacillaceae > Sinobaca > Sinobaca sp. H24. The sequence goes on along the minus strand of NZ_JALBWT010000026.1, from coordinate 33,777 downwards.
AGATCCCCTTCATACAAACGCTTATAAAGCAGCAAATTATAATCTATAGCAAACAATCTATCTGCTGCATGACGGTGCCACGTTTTCTGGCGCCGCAGCAGCTCTTTTGTTTTTTCTCCCTCTCTTGCCAGATGAGAGGCACGGTGTTCAATATGGCGGACGGTTTCATGAATGTAGAATTTCTGTCTGCGGACGTCCTGAAAAAAAGGCAGGCGCTGCTCAAAGGTATGAAAGCCTTTGTAGTCTTTCTCCAATGCCTCCCAGCGCACCAGGCGCTGGCACGTCAATTCGTTCCATTTACATGACCATGAGCGATGAATTACCATAGACCTCACCCTTCACCTATTTCTATCTGCCTTCATTGTAGAGAGAAAAGAAGTAGAGCTCAACTTATTTGGCTTTAGGAAACCCAAGAAGCATCTCCCGGATAAACTTCGATGCCGCAATCGCTGTTTTTTCGGCATGATCATATACCGGTGCCACTTCAACCAGATCTGCACCTACTATAAAAGCACTGGAATGGCCGATGGAATGAATCGCCTGCAGAAGCTCTTTCGAAGTGATGCCGCCTGCCTCAGCGGTCCCTGTACCGGGTGCATACGCTGGATCGAGCACGTCAATATCAATCGTGACATATACCGGACGCTGATGAAGCTCCGGCAGAATACGCTGCAGCGGTTCAGTGACTTCAAAAGGATGAAAATTCATTCCGGATGTGCGCGCATATAAAAACTCTTCTTTTTCTCCTGAGCGAACCCCAAATGAAAACACATTCTCCGGACCGAGCCATTCACAGGCTTTACGAATAGGTGTGGAGTGGGACAATACCTCTCCTTCGTAGTCGGTACGAAGATCCGTATGCGCGTCAATATGAATAATCGCCAGGTCCTCATATTTCCGGGCCATCGCTTTTATTATAGGCCAGCTGACCAGATGCTCGCCGCCTATGCCAATTGGAAACTTGTTGTCCCGCAGAAACACGTCCATCGTCTCTTCAATGATATCCAGGCTTTTCTGAGGATTGCCAAACGGCAGCAGAAGGTCGCCGGCATCATGATAGCGGACGTTTTCCAGGTGCTTATCCAAATAAGGGCTGTACTCCTCCAGTCCCACAGAAGCCTCGCGGATGCGGCCAGGCCCGAATCTGGAGCCCGGACGGAAGCTGACCGTCCAGTCCATCGGCATGCCGAACAGGACAACATCTGCGTCCGTATAGGATGTACGGCTCCCAATAAATACTTTTCCAGAATAAGCTTCATCAAATAACATGTCTTTTCTCCTTATCGATTCGGATTCTCGCCGTCCAGTACGAAGCGGGGCAGTGCAAAGGATGCCTGGTGAAGCTCTCTCGTATAATATTTGGTATCCAGATCATGAAAACGTTTCTCCGGAACAGCCAGCGGATCATATTTTTTAGACCCCATCGTAAACGTCCACAAACCGCTTGGATACGTAGGAATGTTAGCTGTGTATACACGGGAAACAGGGAAAATACTGCTTACATCGCGGTAGACTGTTTTTAACAGGTCATGCTGAAACCAGGGGTTATCTGTCTGAGCAACAAGAATACCGTCCTCTTTCAATGCCCGGGAGATGCCTTCGTAAAATCCTTTTTCAAACAGCTTCACGGCGGGACCCACCGGTTCCGTCGAGTCGACCATAATAATGTCATAGGCCTGCTCGCTTTCTGCTATGTGAAGAAAACCATCGGCTGTTTTCACTTCCACCCGCGGATCGTCAAGTGACCCGGCGATGCCCGGCAGGTACTGCTTGGAATACTCAATTACTTTGCCGTCAATCTCTACGAGCGTCGCTTTTTCCACGCTTGGATGCTTAAGAATTTCACGAATCGCCCCGCCGTCTCCGCCTCCGACCACAAGCACGTGCTTTGGTTCCGGGTGAGTAAACAATGGCACGTGGACGATCATTTCATGATAAACAAATTCGTCTTTTTCCGTCGTCATTACCATGTCATCCAAAAGGAGCATTCTGCCGAATTCTTTTGTCTGCACTATATCAAGCTGCTGAAAATTTGTTTTTTCCGTATGCAGCGTTTTTTCTATCTCAAAAGTAATCCCAAAATGATTTGTCTGTTTTTCTGTAAACCAAAGTCCCATCGCTATCTAATCTCCCTTATCTTGAAGCCTGTACCGGCAAAAAACATCCCCTGCCGCAGCCGTTCTTTTGCGGAGGTGGATGCATATGCGTGCGGCGTTATTCGTTTTCTTGTGACGCTGTTAATCCGTCATGCAGTTCCTTCTCTGACGCATGCCACATGTCGTTATCAAAATCTTTCAGGAACTCGGCCAGCAGCTGTTTGGATTTGTCATCCATTTTATCTACAATAATGCGGCGCTTTAACGACCGGTCCATGTTATTAACATGCTCGGGCAGGCTCTTATAGCCGCGGCGGATGTCTGTATCCACTGTCATTTCACAGGCAGTAACGCCTGCGTAATAAGGACGGCCGTCTTTATGGTCGGTGGTCACCCATACGAGCCAGTAAAGCTTGCCGTTTGGCACTTCTTCTTTATTTTTCAGAAACTTAATACGCTTTTCCACCGCTGAACGGGCATGAAGAGCACCCATATCAATAAAGCTCGTGGCTTCTTCCGGGTCAATAAATACAGGAGTAATATTATCAAGGCTTAATGTACCAACCCCGTATCCTCCATGTCCGCTTGTTGAATCTCCGCTTAATATATTAAATCCAGAGCCTTTTTTTGACGGTTTACTATTTTTCTTTTTATAGTCTTCAAATAAATCCAACATTATCCGCTCCCTTTATACCAAGTAGTCGTGCGGCACTTGGTGATTTTTGATTTGTTCAATACATGCCCAGGCTTTTGCCATATCATCACTTGTATAATTCTGGCTTTTCTTTAAAGTGGATACTTTCTCTTCCACTTCCTCTGGTGATAAATGATCAAAGTAAAGCATCGTCGATACCAGTTCCAGGAATTTCGACGTGCATGTATTTAGATAATGAAGAATACCCTCTGCTTCATTATAAGGCCATTCCTGCGGGAATTTAGCTAAAAAGTCTTCTCCCTGGTCTGTTACCCTATATCGGTACTGATAATACCCGGCTTTTTCTTCCTTTATTTCAGAGACCAGGCCGAGATCGCACAATTCCTCCACCCGAAGCGTTAATTCCTCGGAATAAGGACCATACATCCGGAAGGTATATTTTTCGCTCAGCGGTAGGTTGGCTTTTTTGCTTATATAAACAATCTTCTGCAGTTTTTTCCGTCCAATAATTTCCTCGGCTCCGTGAATGAGAGCTATAACTTTTGCGTGATCAGGCAGCACGTAAAAAATCCCCCTTTTGTTCTTGTTCTATCATACAGTCTAAACCCGAAGCTATGTAAGAGGATTTTATTCCTCATTTTCACCGGAGAAGGCTGTTTCTTTTTTGATGACTTCAAAATAGAACGTATTTCTTTTTTCTCTTCTTCAAATCCTTCTGTATAAAGCCACTCCTCCGGATAGTAAAGCTTGTGATCCGTCCTTTTTTTTCCGGAAATGGCTTCCACTACGTCCGACTCCCTCGAGAGTTCCCGCAGCTTGTCGTTTGGCATCAGCAAATGAATCGGAATACGCTCTTCTTCCTCGCCCGGCCGGTAGAAATCATAGGGCAGGTCAGAAGAGGAATCCACGACCAAATAATAGTCCGGGTCCATGTCCGCTTTTTTGAAGAGCTCAAGCAGTTTCAGCCAGTCATTGATATGAACATGCTGATCGAATTCCACATATTTAAACAGCCGCCGGTTCATAAAGCGCTGGCATAGATCGCGCAGGATACCATCATCTTCTTTCTGCCACATCTGGAAGTAATACATCGTCACCGATTCATCCAGCTCCAGATACTGCGCTAATGTAAGATCACCGGTAAAAAATCCCGTGAAGGGCTCCGGAGGGTACAAAAACGTATAGCCTGATTCAAACAGTACTTTTACCCGCTGCAGGATTTTGCTTAAGATGACCTCTGCGCTTCTTGTGACCGGATGAAAATACACCTGCCAGTACATCTGGTAGCGGCTCATAATATAGTCTTCCACCGCATGCATACCGGAATATTTAATCACTGCCTGGTCTTCAGTCGGCCTCATGACCCGCAGAATGCGCTCCATATCAAAATGACCATAGCTTACGCCTGTATAAAATGCATCACGCTGCAGGTAATCCATACGGTCTGCATCAATCTGGCTTGAAATTAAGCTTGTAACCAGTTTGTTGGAGTATGTTTTCTCAATTACTTCCGCGACCTTCTGTGGAAAGTCGTCCCCCATTCGTCTTAATACGGTGTTGACCTCCGTATCTCCCATGACTATTTCTCTGGTCCAATACTCATGATCTGTTTGAAAAACCTTTTCAAAAGAATGAGAGAACGGACCATGACCCACGTCATGCAGAAGTGCCGCGCTCAACGTAAGCAGCCGTTCCTCCTCTTTCCAGAAGGGTCTGCCTTCAAAAACTTCTATAATACGCCTTGTGATTTCATACACACCAAGAGAATGGTTAAAACGGGTATGTTCTGCTCCGTGAAAGGTTAAGAATGTCGTTCCTAGCTGCCGCACCCGGCGCAGCCGCTGAAATTCCTTCGTGCCTATTAAATCCCAGAGAAGTTCGTCCCTTATATGAATATAGCGGTGTACCGGGTCTTTGAAGACCTTTTCTTCTTTTAATCGTCTATTTCCTTCTGCCATCATAAGACACCGCCTCTTTTCTTTGCCGTTTCGTCTCCTTACATTATACCAATCCCGCCGCAAAAACGATATTCCCAGAAGACAGATCTTAAAAAGAGAGCACTTATAAATGAATAATACAGTAATCTATGTTCATTGCTTTTTTTTGAACGTCAATATATAATTTATATAACTAAAGTCCTATAAAATTACATATATTGTATATATAAAGTTACACATGGGGGTAAAAGATGGTTCTAAAAAAAAGCTATTCCAGAACAATGTTTATTGTTTACTGCGGCATGGGGCTGCTCATGGGTATTATGTTTCCTATTGCGATTTCTTTGACAAATATTGCTGAGACCAGTCAAATTTTATTATTCAGTGCTGCGTGCATTCTCGCTGGATTAATCGTTGGATTTGTGAATTACTTAGTATTCCGCTTGTTTATTAAACGCTGCACCCTTCCGGTTCTGCAGACCATGGGGGAAATTGCACGCGGCAACTTGAATACGCGTATTGCTGTTACCAGCCAGGATGAAATCGGGCAGGTGTTCCATTCCATTAACCACACGATTGCCGAATTAAAAGTATTTATTACCCAGGCTAATCACGACAGCCTGACAGGTCTGCCAAATCGCAGATTCCTCGAGAAAACAATTGCCTCTATGCTCAAGGATTTCCCGGGGCACCCTCTTCATTTATTTTTCTTTGATTTAGACCAGTTTAAATTAATTAACGATACTAAAGGCCACCACACCGGCGATGAACTTCTTCTCGCTATTTCGGCACGCTGCCAGCATATGCTGAAAAATGATGAAATAACAGCGCGCCTCAGCGGCGATGAATTTGTGTTTGTTTCCAGAACAAATGACCCCGACTCTGCACGCAGGCGACTGCTCAAAGAACTCAGCCAGCCTTTTATTTTGAATGAGGAGGCTATTTCTGTGCAGGCAAGTATTGGGACAAGCAGCTATCCTGAAGACGGCAGCACCGTAACGGATCTATTAAAAGCAGCTGATGCTGGGATGTATATAAATAAAAGAGAGCGCCATCCGAGTTTTACCACGGACAGCCCTCTTTCAAGTTTATCGGAGAATGCGGCGGCCCACGCTGTAAACAAACAGCAGAAGCCCAAGACCTAATAAAAAGACAGCAAGCATCATATACACGAATTGGGTGGAACCATCCCCAATACCGGCACTGAGGCCGTCGAGAACAAGCGGGGAAACAAACTGCCCAAGGTATAGAAAGCTTTGTACAACCGCCATCGCCTGTACCATCTGGCGTCCGGAAGCGATAATAGACACCTGATCAAACAGGGTAGGAAGAATCGAGCCAAACCCAAACCCCAGAATAATAACGCCCGGAGCAATAGCTGCAAGCGACGGGGCAAAAGCAATCAGTGCAAATCCCACCCCCATGAAACTGAGCATCACAGGCAGGAACAAATGCTTTAAGACGGCCTGCGTTTTTGTAATAAGAAAACCGGCGGTAAATCCGCCCAGCGTCCCCAATGCGATCACAAGGCCGGCAATTTCTGCAGTGGCAATTTCATTTTCCTGCAGATAAATAGCCATGTTCGATGGGATGGAGAAAAATACGACAAAAAGTCCAAACATCAATCCGCCCAGCCCGTATATCGAGGCCGGGATCGGTGCAGATTTGGGCTTTTTCTCTTCTCCGTTTTCCAGAGTCTGCTTTTCCGGCTTCACGTAGGGGAGAAACAAGATAACAAATAATAGAATAAGCAGAGCCAGACCATAGACACCAAACGTATACCGCCAGCTTATGGCAGCAAGCGCTCCGGCCAGGATAGTAGAAATCATGCCTCCAAGGTTAATCGAAGAACCAACTCTTCCCATCATCGTGGTTCGTTCCGCCCCTTCAAAAAAATCCGAAACTAAAGAGGTGGAGAGCGGCATAATCAAGCCTACGGATACGCCGAGAAGAGCCCTTGTAGCTAACAGCCAGCCGATGCTGTCTGCAAATCCTCCAGCGGTTCCAGCGACAAGATAAAGAGCCAGGCCTATAATTAAAAGTGTTTTTTTCGCATATTTCTTTGCCAGAAAGCTGGTGACAAACAAGAAAGGAATAATAAAAAAAGCATGGAGCGTGGTTATTAATTTAATAGTCGTTGCATTTGCCTCAGGAAAAGCTTCCGAAATCGAACCAAGAGCTGGAGCTACTGCGGCTCCAGCCATAACGGTAATAAGTGATATAGATAATATAGCAAGCTTTAATCCCACTCTACCCCTGCTTTCTTCAACAAAACGGGCGCCAGCCCCCTTTGTCCTTTAAGCATCTGTCGCTATATACTTCCGCCAGCTGCCTTCTTCTATCCATGCGCCTAAATCATCCGGCTGATTCCAGTAATAAATATAAGCTGTCACCGATTCTCCTTCACTAGTCGTCACGGTGATTTTTTCTCGCACATAGTCGCTGTTTTCCTGATCGTGTTCGTTATATCCTTCCAGCCGGTCCAAATGCTTCATCACTTCCCGGTACCGGGAGGCATAAACGTACATTAGTTCTCCCGCAATAGGAAGGTCTCCTTCTTTCAGCAGACAGGGATATCGATCGTGGGCTGCGGCATGCAGTCTGCCGGCAGTAACCGCTGGTATTTCCTTTTTTGTATGGCCCTTTAAATACTTTTCGTAGTTATGAAGGCCGCTGCAAAGCGTCCCGTAAACAAAAACGGGAAGATGTTCCATTATAGATCTTCCCCCTTTTTTTATTGTGATATTATCATAACAGATTTTTCTAACGAACTGGTTTTCTTTTCATTGTTCCATTCCTCAAGTAAAAGAAGACATTCGATTATTAGTGACGACTATGATGACACTGGTATTTTTTTCGAAGTTCCAATCTATAAACACATCTTCCACCACTCCATCAAATAGAGAAAGAAAGGGTTTTGAGGTGTAAAAACGCTTCTTTTCCACCTGCCTTTTTGCTTTCTTCAATATCTCCTCATAACCGAGCCTTATTAATTCCATTTCCACCTGCAGCAGACACTCTTCCCGGTATACTAAAAATGTCCGGTGATTCACCTTACGGTAGGCGGTCCGCTTCGGCTCTACTTCTGTGTGTTCAGCTATCATCTCCAGCACGTTCTCTTCTTCACTTTCCGGATGCCTTTCTTTGAGCGCCTCGGCTTTAAAGCTGGTACCTGCCATGATTCCGGAACGGTTGGTTAGTTCCCAGTCGTAATAAATATCTTTTAGATAAATACCCGTAATCTTATGTATGTATGACTGCACGTCCGGCAGCACCCTTGTCATAAGAGGGTCTCTCAATTGATAAATGCTGTGTTCCTGTTTTTCTTCCATAATGGTTTTTTCGATCGGAGAAAGGAAATTTTTTAAATAAATGGTGACATAAGGAGGTGCTACCGTTACATATACGGCTTCCGGCCCTTTGCCAAACTGCTCCCGCAGCACCCTTCCCGTGTAGCTGGCTATCGTTTTCTCTTGTTCTTTTCTATTCATAAGGACAGTCCTTTTCATCGAAATGTAGTTAGCTGCCTTCCTTAAACATAAAAAAAGCCGAAAAGGAGAATTCTCCTTTTCGACTTATGTCTGGCTTATTGTCCAGTTCATTTCCGTCTTTGGTTAAAACAGCGGTGTTGCATTATTTATTGTTGTAAACATTAAAGCAGGTGTGATGATTTAAACGTTAGCTTTTTATCTTCCGTTCTTCTAGATTTTACAAAAAATTGCTCGATTCTGCAACTTTTTTATCCTATCTTTCTTACTAGGAGAGGGGATAGCCATTATGCTCGATAACCGCTTCGGCTATATTTCTTCTGTACGTGATAGAGTGATCCGTCTCAGCAGACTTGTCTGCTGCGAGCTGTTTAATCTGCTGCAGCATACTCTCGGACTCCAGAAAGTCTGCTGCTTCTTTTAAAAGAGGCAGCACACGGTCTACCGCTTCATTCATATAGACAGATGTCATTTTGGTCATCAGTCCATCCGCTTCGCTGTCCTTTTGTACACGGCTCCAGACGCTTTCCATCACGTAGACTGATTTAGCTGTTTCCGCTACACATTCCAGAAGCTCCTGTTCTTCCTCCGGTGCCTCAAATACGCTGGCCGTTTCTTTTACTAATTCCGCCAGCAGCTCCCGAAGCTTTTCCATATAAGTTCTTTCTTTATTCAGAATTCCTGCGGCGGAAGCTGTTGTTTCTTTTTTAGCTGCCATCTCTTCTGCCATTTCGAAAAGCATGGAGGCCACAACTACGCGGTTGATTTCGTTTGTTCCTTCGAATATACGGTTAATGCGTGAATCACGATACAGCGTTTCTATTTCGTTTTTCCTCATATATCCCTGGCCGCCGTGCACCTGCACGCCGTGATCGACAATATCGCTTAATGCTTCAGACGCAAAGATTTTATTAATCGAACACTCAATGGCAAAGTTTTTTAAGATGTCGGCAAAAGGAATGCCGGCACTTTCTGCAGCTTCTGTTCCAGTTTGAAGAACGCCGGCGGTACGGTAAACCATACTCTCAGACGCAAATGTCCAGACCGCCATGGCTGCCAGCTTCTTTTGAATCATTTTCTTTTCAGAAAGCGGATGGCCGAACTGGCGGCGCTCCTGGGCATGTTCTGCTGAAAGCAGCAGTGCCCGTTTAGAGGCTCCAACGCAGCTGGCAGCAATTTTCTGACGTCCTAGATTTAGAATACTGAGGGCGATCCGTGCCCCTTTGCCTATTTCTCCAACAATCGCTTCCTTCGGAACTTTTACATTATCCAGGTACAGCGGGCAGGTTGAAGAACCGGTTATTCCCATTTTGTCTTCTTCCTGGCCAATCGTGAAACCTTCCGTATTACGGTCGACGATAAAAGCTGTCGGCTTTTTGCCATCAATTTTAGCAAATATAATAAAGTAAGAAGAAAAAGAGGAGTTCGTGATCCACTGTTTTTCGCCGGAAAGCGTATAGACCGACTCGTCTTCTGAGGCCTCCGCTGTCGTCTGGACAGCCGCAATATCTGTACCGGCTCCAGGCTCCGTCAGTCCGTAGGACCCGATCATATCTCCAGAGGCGATTTTAGGAAGATAGGCAGCTTTCTGCTTTTCGGTGCCATAATAAACAATAGGAAGAGAACCGATGCCAACCTGCGCTCCGTAAGAAACAGAAAAAGAGCGCGCGCCTCCCATTTCTTCTATAACAGCCGTATATGCGACTTTATCAATAGCTGTTCCCCCATGTTCTGCAGGGATAAAAGCACCAAGCAGTCCCATCGAGCCGAGTTTTTTCATCAGGCCGTAAACAGGCTCAAACTGCTGGTTTTCGATCTGGTGTAGAACAGGACGAGCCTCCTCTTCTACAAATTGAGCGGTTTTTCTTTTCCAGGTACGCTGGTCTTCCGTCAGTTTCTCCGGTGTCATGATTTGTTCCCAATCCAGGGTTTTATCGGCAAAAGCATTAATAGGCAGCTGCGCTTGATGATTCGTCGTCATGATATCCCTCCATATTGTTTTTCTGATAATATCCTCATTATACTATTTATCAGAAAGCGTTTACAATTAAAGGGAATGAATAATCGTTCATTATTTTTTAAAAAGCTTTCCAAGCAGAACGGTATTCAAATATTGGAAGCTCGGCTTAAAGCAGTGTTCGCACTTTACATAGCCGTCTTTTTCCAGGTTTTTTAAATACGAATCATTGTATGTTCCTTCTCTTTCGTCCATTGGCGTTTCCCGAAATCCGCATTCATCTTTAGCAAATGCTGTCCGGTGAACACTCTTCTTCGCATGGTCTACAATATACTTCATTGAACGGCTCCTTAAGTGTGGGAATGGCATATCTTTATAAATATTTTCCAATTTCTAAACATTATTATTTTACTACATAAAACCAGCAAAAGATAATATTCAAACATTATTTAATGTATTTTTAATATAAAACAGCTTATTCTATTTTATTCTTATCTCTTTACTATGCTTTCCATTTACTTCCTATTTGATATTTGTTACGCTCATCATATTCTTGATAGAATAAACTGATATTCCATTAAAAGGAGAGACATCATGACAAACCAAGCACCCCCTTTTCGATATGACCATGTAGGAAGCCTTCTTCGTACAGAATCAGTGAAAGAGGCCAGAGAAAATCACCAGAATGGTTCCCTGTCTGCGGAAGAACTTCACGCCGTAGAAGACAAGGAGATTAAACGCATCGTCCAGAAGCAGAAAGAAATCGGCTTGAAGGCTGTCACAGACGGTGAATTCCGCCGGGCATGGTGGCACTTTGACTTTCTTGAACAGCTTGATGGTGTCGAAGGATACGAAACAAAGGAAGGGATCCAGTTCCAGGGAGTAAAAACAAAATCCCATGGCATTAAAGTGACCGGAAAGCTTGATTTCACGACGCACCCAATGCTCGATGACGTGAAATACCTGCAGAGCATTACAGGAGATACGATGGCTAAAATGACCATTCCAAGTCCCAATATGCTTCACTTCCGTTCGGAGGTCGATGAAGAAGTATACAGCACGAAAGAAGAGCTGATGGAAGACCTGGCAAAAGCCTATCAGAAAGCTATTCAGGCCTTTTATGATGCTGGCTGCCGTTATCTGCAGCTCGATGACACCTCGTGGGCCTATTTATGCTCAGAAGAGCAGATTAAGAACATGAAGGAAGCTGGCATTGACCACCGGGCGCTTACTAAACTGTATGCTAAAGCCGTTAACGACGCGATTGCGAAACGTCCAAAAGATATGACCATCACAATGCATATCTGCCGCGGCAACTTCCGCTCCACCTGGGTTTCATCCGGAGGCTATGAACCAGTGGCCGATATTCTTTTTGGAGAAGTAATGGTAGATGGCTTCTTTTTAGAATACGACAGCGACCGGGCAGGAGGCTTTGAACCGCTCCGCTATATCAACCGGGACGATGTCAAAATTGTATTAGGATTGATTACTTCTAAAAGCGGAGAGCTTGAAGAAGCCGAAAATATTAAAAAGCGCGTGGAAGAAGCAGCGCAGTATGTTAATCATGACCAGCTCTGCCTCAGTCCCCAGTGCGGATTCGCTTCCACCGAAGAAGGCAACGTCCTTACGGAGGACGAACAGTGGAAAAAGCTTGAACACGTTGTCTCCATTGCAAACGACATCTGGAAATAATAGAAAGAGCCCCCGTTGGTAGTGCACCCCAAAAAGTTAAAGTTTTATGATACAGCGAGTTGGCTGGTCGATGTTCGGTACGTAACCGGGCTTTGGCCAGCCAATTTTAATTTGATCCGATCATGATTGTAGTAATGAATATAGGTTTCCAACCTTTGTTTGAGCTCTTCATAGGAGACAAGCTCTTTTCCATAGTACATTTCTTGTTTTAACAGCCCGAAGAAATTTTCCATCGGGGCATTGTCTGCGCAGGTCGCTTTCCGGGACATGCTGGCAAACACATGGCTGGTTTTCAACAGGCTGGTCCAGGCCCGATGCTGGTAGTGCCAGCCTTGATCCGAATGAATGGTGGTGCGGAACCTGGCATGATTCCGTACAATAGCTAACGTCTCCTGCAGAGGAGATAGAACCAGATTCAATGTCGGCCGGTCCGAGATGCCGTAGGCAATAATTTCTCCATTGTATAAATCCAATATCGGATTCAGGTACAGCTTCCGGTCCGCTGTACACTTAAACTCGGTTATATCCGTGGTTAATTTCTGCAGGGGAACGGAACTGTTGAACCGCCGGTTCAACCGGTTTTTCGTGACCGTACCGACAGTGCCTTTGTAAGAGCGATAGCGTGACTTGCGAATAAACGCCGTACAGGCCAGCCCAAGATATCTCATCAGCCTCTGTACTTTCTTATGGTTCACATGCCATCCCTCGGCCCGCAGATGGGCATGGATTCGACGGTAGCCATAGGTGCCTTGATGCCGATCAAAAATAGCTTGAATGTCTTCTTTCAGGGCAGCATCCGGATCTTCCTGGTTCAAGCGGTTCACGTGATAATAATAGGTAGCCTCTGGAATGTTCACTTGATTCAACACATCCGTCAATCGGAATCCTTTTTCCTGAAGCTCGAACGCAAGCCCTGCTTGTGCTTTTCGGGAGAGGGTTCCGATTTCTTCCGAAAAGCCCGGAGCTTTTTTAAGTACGCATTCTCCAAGCGGAGAAGCTCATTTTCGCGTTCCAGCTGTGCTTCTCTGGAAAGAGGCGTTGGAGATAATGGCTTACGAGAGGATTTATCGGTCATGGGAGATCTTCCTTTCGGCTTCTCTTCCAGTCCTGCCATGCCCTCTTGGTCCCAGGCCCGGTTCCAGGCGGAAATCATCGAGAGATTAGAGAGGCCGAAGGCCCCCGCTGTCTCCCGAAGGGAAGCTCCTGTTTGTTTTCTCCAGTATAAAACATCCCATTTGAAGGAACCAGTGTATCTGCTTTTTTTTGTTTTTCTTTTTAATCCGTCTCGGCCCAAGACTTGATACGTATGGACCCATTTTTTGATCGGCGTCGGGGACGGCATCTCGTATTTTTTAGCCAATCGTTTGTATCCTTTAGGACCGTGAAGGTATTCCTGAACTAGTTGTTCTTTAAACGCATCACTATATTTAGTCAAAGAAAACACCCCAAACGTTAGATTTTACTCTAACTTTTGGGGTGCACTACCGTTCCTATATGGAGCGGGGATTATTTATACAAAACAAAGGAAAACAGCCTATACTGTTTCCCCTTGTTCTTTCAAACCGCCCCATTCGCTGGCCTGAATGAGCGATCTCGTATAGGCGTGACGGTTCCGGCTCCACGTCTCGCTTTTGTAAAAGTCATCTATGACCCTTCCTTCTTTCATCACGAGTATCCGGTCGGCCAGCTGATGAAGTACAGCTATATCATGGCTAATGCAGAGTACTCCGCGATCTGGATTGTTCGTTTCATGCTGAAGCAGATGCAGTACGGCGGCCTGTGACATGGTGTCCAGGTTTGAAGTAGGCTCATCCAGTAGCAGAAAAGCAGGGTTAATGCTGAGCGCTCTTGCGATGTGAATCCGCTGCTGCTGGCCGCCTGACAATGCTTCCGGTTTCCGGTCCAGCATCGCAGGTTCCAGTCCGACACGGGCCATCCATTCTTCGGCAAAGTGACGGTCATTTCCGTTTGTCAGGGCTCTGCCTCGTTCAGGAAAATTATGAATCGGCTCCAGCAGGGTAGAAATCGCATTTTTGCCAGGTAAAAAGCTTCGTATATCATGCTGCAGCACAGCCTGTGTCTGCCGGCGGAATTGTATTTTTTCTTTTCTTCCGGCCGTAAGAACGGAAATATCCTTTAATGTGATAGAACCTTCACCTGCAGGAAGCAGACCCAGCGCTAATTTTACGAGCGTGCTTTTACCGGATCCGCTCTCCCCCGCTATGCCAATCGTTTCTCCCGGAAACAGCGTGAAGCTTATCCGGCTTACGCCGCTTTTTGTTTTTGGATAATGGTAAGAAACATGTTTCATTTCAAACAATGGTTTCATTGGGCCCCCTCCTTTTTAATAGAGGAATGGAGCACCGGCACAGCCTGGCAGAGCCCGCGGGTTACTCGATGCCGGGGATTGGTTAGTACCGTATCAGGTCTGCCGGCTTCAATGATTTCGCCATCCGCCATGATGGAAACCGTATCTGCAAATCGAAGTACCTCTCTTAAATCGTGGGATATCATTAAAATGGCGCAGCCTTTCTTTTTGCAGCGTCTGAAAGAGCTTCATAATATGAGTCGATGTCAAAACATCAAGTGCAGAGGTGGGTTCGTCTGCAATAATTAAAGCAGGGTTAGTAAGCCAGGCGACCGCTAAAGCCACTCTCTGCACCTGTCCCCCGCTTAATTCAGATGGGATATTTTTGCAGTACAGATACTGGAAGCAGCACTACTTCCAATGCTTCTTCCATCTTTTTCCTTCGTTCTTTCTTTTTCAGGCCGGGACGCTGTATTTTCAGCACATCTTCCCACTGTTTATAAATAGAAAGAAGCGGAAAAAAAGAAGACCTGGCATCCTAAAAACATATGCTATGTGACGGCTCACGATATGCCGCCGCAGCTTTTCCGGAGACTGAACCAGGTCCTCCCCCTGAAAGATGACGGCACCTGAGGAAATGTGCAAAGCGGAAGGGAGAAGATCAGGATGGACAGATAGAGCCGTCAGGCTTTTGCCGGCTCCGCTGGGGCCCGCTACGGCGTGCCACTCTCCTTTATTAACCGATAGGGAAACCTGTCTGATCAGCTGATTAGAAGCTGATGCAACGGCCAATTTATCTATTTTCAACATGCTTTTTCTCCTCCCTTGCTTCTGTTTCTTCCTTTAAAAAACTATCCCGCCACTTATCGCCGGCGCTTTGGAACAATAAGGCTGTTCCTACAACAGCAGCCCCTGGAATAAGCAGCAGCCTGGGAGAGCCTGCAAAATAAGCTCTCGATTCATTAAGCATGGCCCCCCATTCCGGCAAAGGCGGCTGGGCTCCAAGTCCAATATAGGAAAGGGAAGCGATGAGAAGCATTACTTTCCCTACATCGGTCGTCGCCATAACTAAAATATGACTTCGGATGGCGGGAACCACGTGCGCTTTAATAATCGCTCCCGTCGAGCTTCCATTGATAATCGACAACAGAACAGCCTGGCCCTGGGTCACTTCTCTGGTTATTCCTCTTACAAGATAGCTGTATTGAATCCATTTTACGAGCACTACCGCGATGACAACATTAAAAAGGCCCGGTCCAAGAACAGCACTTAATAAAAGAGCTAAAAGAAAGTCCGGAAAAGCCAGAAAAGAGTCACCGATACGGGTAAACAGACGATCCATCCAGCCGCCTTTCATTCCTGCCAGCACCCCAGCCGGCACACCAAGAGCCACACTTAGAACAATAGCGAGAAGACTAAAACCTATCGTATAAGAAGCACCTTCCAGCATCCGGGCCAATAGATCCCTGCCAAGCTGGTCTGTTCCGAGCCAGTGTGAAAAAGAAGGTCCCTGCAGACGATCCGGCACTGATACGGTGGAACTGCTGACAGGCCAGAACCAGGAAAGAATAAGAATAAAGAAAACAAAAAGAAACAGCCACAGATATATTCGGGAGGACAGAGTTTTTTTCACTAAAACGTCCTCCCTTCTGTTCCGCGGCCTGGTGCCATCCATTTCAGCAGCAGATCACTGCTTAATTGAATAAGAGAAACTGCAGCAGCCATCAGAACCGTATAGCCTTGAATCACCGGTATATCGCGTCTCGTAATAGAATCAACAATCAGCGACCCGGCACCCGGGTAGCCGAAAACGACTTCAATGACAACGGTGCCTCCGATTAAGCTGCTTATGCTGACCCCGAGTACGGAAATCACGGGTACCAGAGCGGCCCGGAATGTATATTTCCAACGCAGCTTTCTTTCCGAAATACCACGAGCAGATATGGCTCGAAGAGAAGGTTCTTCCAACGCTTCCAGAAAGCTCGAACGGATCAGCCTGATATAAAAGGAGGCCATTCCGAGTCCAAGGGTCAGGGAGGGCAGCAGCAGATGCCACCACGTGCCGGCTCCAATCGCCGGCAGCCATCCCAATTGCACTGCAAACAGCTGAATCAGAATCAGTCCGATCAAAAAGTTTGGGACAGAAGCCCCTGTTACAGCCAGCATCCTTGCTGATTTATCTATCCATGAACCTCGGGAAAGAGCGGCGGCGACTCCTGTTGGGACAGCAATGAACAAAGCAACCAGAAACGCCCCTGCACTCATGTAGAGCGTGCCGGGCATTGCTCGTATAATCATCGCTAAGGCCGGCTCCTGTGTCACATAGGAGGTCCCCCAGTCAAGCAGGATAAAACTGCCCAGCCATGCCGTATACTGCTCAACAATAGAGTCATTCATTCCCAGATCTTCACGCACTTCATTGAGCTGTTCCTGTGTTACAGCCACGTCTTCTGTCCGAAGAATAGTAGATGCCGGATCCCCCGGAGCGAGATTAATCAGCAGAAAGCTTATTGTTGAAAAAATCCATAGAAAAAGTAAAAAGCTTACCGCCTGTCTGCCGACTATTTTCATTCTTCCACCCCGACCTCATTTGTCAGCATATAATACTCACTCGGGCTTGTTTCCCATCCCGTTATGTTTTCCTGCATCGCAACGCTGTTGGACGGATGAACAATAAAGGAATGATAGTGTTTGTCCAGTATCATCTCTGTCGCTTCTACTGCGTAGCCATCTCTTGCTTCCGGATCTGACTCCATATTAAAAGATTCGATGATTTCTGCCAGCTGCGGATCGTTCAGACCCCCAAAATTGAGTCCGCCATCGGGCGTATAGGCTGTATTTAAAAAGTAGCCGGCATCTCCTCTTGGGGCTGTAACATAGCTGTAGATCGTCATATCCCAGGAGTCATTAGACAGGAGATAATCATCAATTTGCTCATTTAATTGAATATCAATCGTGATGCCTGCCTGCTCCGCACGGTCCTGCAGAATCTGTGCCGCTATCGGAAGTTCAGGCCTTGCTGAGTACGTTACCAGCGAAAACTCCAGAGCTTCTCCGTCCTTGACCGCTCTGCCATCTTCAAGGGTGTAGCCTGCTTCTTCCAGCAAAGCAGAGGCTTCTTCGATGCTGTTTTCGTTTTGTTCTTTATTCGCTGCAAAGGCAAAATCTTCAAGAAAAGGACCCAATGCTTCTTCCGCTTCTCCATTCATAGCTTCTATGACGGCTTTTCGGTCGATAAGAATATCAAGCGCTTCCCGGACACGTTCATCCTGCAGAGCAGGATTATCCATCTGATAGATCAGCTGGTGTGTCCGAAGACTCGAAACGGTATCTACCTGAAACTCCTCAGCTGCTGCATCTGTTTCTTCTACCGGCGGCCTGTACACAATGTCGGCGTCTCCTGAACGAAGCGCAGCCATCCGGGAGTTTGCGTCTTCATTAAACAGAACTGTTGCTTCTGCTATTTGGGCTGCTCCGTTCCAGTAATCATCATAGCGTATCAGCTCAAGATCTTGATTCGCCCGGAAAGATTCCACTTCAAACGGACCCGTCCCTATTAGATCCTCTTCCTCTTTGAAAACAGCGGTATTCGGATGGACAAGTTCAGACGGAAGAAAGTGATTGGTTTCCTCTGTTGTGATGATAAGCTCCTGTCCTTCTGCTTCCATTGAAGAAATGCCGAGCGCTTCCTGCATCGCCGGACTCTGTTCTATAGTCTCTTCAAGAGACGCCTGGACTGCCTCAGCATCCAGTACTGTGCCGTCCTGAAAAGTAATATTTTCTTTTATTTGAAATGTCCATGTGTTATCCCCAGTATCTTCCCATGATTCTGCAAGCCACGGCTCGATGCCTTCTTCTCCTGTATAAGCAAGAGTTTCTGCTATTCCCATCCGTACAGAGGTATAGTTGGCATCTACTGCCGGGTTCAGTACTTCAGTAGGGTAATGAAAAGCGAAAGTAATCGATGAATCAGCATCCTCTTCACCTTCTCCCGGAGCCTGACAGGCAGACATCAGAAGACTTGATGCGGCCAGGTTAAAACGGCCATTTTTTCATGTAGCTTTCCCCTCTCCAGCTTTCTATGTATATCTTCTATTTTAACACGTATGTTTCATTATTTAATCGTAATCATTATTATTAGTCAAGCAGAAATACCCCTTATACAAAAGAGTCTCCCTACTTTAATAGGAAGACTCTTTTTCATTATCCAATTACTTCTACAGCACCGTGATCATCTACATGATCACCGTGTTTATGATGGAGCCTGCCGTCAACTAGATAATCGTAATGATCGCCGTGGGGAATTAATTCATGGCCGCAGTCTTCATTATGATCACACGGGGATTCAACCTGAACACATTCTGCTGGATTTTCCTCGGTTACTTCTATTTTGCACTCATCCCAATGATCTTCGTGTCCGTGATGAAGATGGCTGTCGTGCAGATAATCCACGTGGCCGTTATGCTTTATTTTCGTGTGGCCGCAGGCAAGGCTGTGCTTATGAGAGTGATTATCGTGCGTATGATGTTCCATAAATATTCCTCCTTTTTTGCTATCGTATCATGCATTTAAAGGAAAAATTGTTATTCCAAGCGGTTACGATTTATTTCCACTCTACACATTTACACACAATTTCACACAAGTACCATTTTTTCACACATTGTTACGTTTGCATAACATATGTATCCGACCTATTGTTTAAGACTTAAGTCCTCTATATACTCAAAATATACAATAAAATACTCTGGAGGTGAACATTGCGTTAGAAAGCTGATTTCACATGAGCATACATATTATACTGACACTTATCATGATGCAGCGTAACGCAAGATACAATGAAGAAAATAGCTATATCTACGATGCTCGCTGCGATTCTACTATTCACCCCGACGATGGCTGATGCGGCCCTGGGAGATCAAACTCTTCGACAGGGAATGAGACACTCCGACGTCTCCGAACTGCAGCAATGGCTCAGCTCTAAAGGCTTTCAAACCGGAGCAGCCGACGGAATATTCGGTGCCCGGACGGGAAACGCTCTAAAATCCTATCAGAGAAGTGCAGGATTAGGAGCTGACGGCATTGCCGCCGGCCGCAGACATTCAGTAAAATGAAAGTGTCTTCTGGTTCCTCTTCATCTAATGTATCAAAGGCTCCTGCTCCTTCCAACAACAGCAGCGCTTTATCCAGAGTGCTCCGACAGGGAAGCCGTGGAAATGACGTAAAGACTCTGCAGCAGTCGTTGAACAGTAAAGGCTTTAACAGCGGAACGGCTGATGGAGTATTCGGAGCCCGCACGACAAGCGCGGTCCGCTCGTTTCAATCAGCTGCTAAGCTTTCCGTTGACGGTGTGGCAGGATCAAGGACATTTGCCGCTCTAAAAGGCAATATAAAGGCTTCTTCCTCCGGATCCGGAAGCGGCACTCAGGTTTCCGGCACTACTGCCCCGGTATCCAGTGGATTTATTGTACCGGTGAGCGGCAGAATCAGTTCCGAGTTCGGTTCACGCAACGGCTCGAATCATCACGGTATTGATGTAGCACAAGGAAATCGATCCAATGTAAGTATCGCAGCTTCCGCTTCCGGAACGGTCACCTCTGCACGATTTATGTCAGGTTACGGAAACACGGTTATTGTTTCCCACACGATTGGCGGCAGACATTTTAATACGCTGTATGCCCACTTAAATTCATTTAACGTATCTGCAGGACAGACCGTCCGCCAGGGCCAGTCTATTGGTATTATGGGCAGCACCGGTCGTTCTTCCGGCCCGCACCTTCATTTTGAGATTCATGAAGGCAGCTGGAACGTAAGCAAATCAAACGTTGTTAACCCGAGAAAATATATTTCTTTTTAAATAATGCGCAAAAAAGCCATCCACGCGGATGGCTTTTTTTATGAATACATTTCTGCACTTCTATTATAAGCGGAAGTCTCAACTGTAAAACCGGCATCTTTAATAAATTCGAGGTCTTTTTCCCACTCCTGGCCTTTTGTCGTCAAGTAATCTCCAAGAAACACAGAGTTAGCCGCATATAAAGCCATCGGCTGCAGCGATCGGAGCTTTTCCTCGCGCCCGCCGGCAATACGAATTTCTTTCGTAGGAAGAATAAACCTGGCAAGTGCTGCGACTTGAAGACACTGCAGGGGGCTCAGCAGATCTCTGCCTTCAAAAGCGGTGCCTTCAATAGCATGTAAAAAGTTGATCGGAACCGAATCAGCATCGATCTCTCTAAGAGAGAACAGCATCTTCTACTATATCTTCTTGGGTCTCTCCCATTCCTGCGATAATGCCGGAACATGGAGAGATTCCAGCCTGCTTTACCGAATGAATCGTATCTGTGCGATCTTTAAACGTATGGGTGGTTACTACATTTTCATGAAAACGGCTGGATGTATTAATATTGTGGTTGTACCGGTCGACCCCTGATGCCCGCAGCGCTTCAGCCTGTTCTTTTTCCAAAAGGCCCAAACATGCGCAAAGCTTCAGGCCCGTAGTCGCTTTGATCTCTTTTACTGCTTCCATAACGACAGCCAGTTCTTTTTTGGCAGGGCCTCTGCCGCTTGCTACAATACAATAGGTGCCGGACCCTCTGGCATCCGCCTGTCTGGCGCCTTCCACGATTTCTTCTTTGGAGAGAATCTTGTATTTAGGAATAACCGCTGCTGAGTCTTTCGATTGAGAACAGTAGCCGCAGTTTTCCGGGCAAAGTCCCGATTTGATATTAATTAAAGAGTTGAGTTTGACTTCATTTTTGTAATAATAGTACCGAATTTGATAGGCCGCATTCAGCTGCCCCAATATTTCTGTATCGTTTTCCTGTAAAAATGCGAGGGCCTCTTTTTTTGTCAGCGGATCGTTTTCTTTTATAATCCGGTCCGCTCGGCTCAGCCAGGAAATTCCCACTAAGCGGCACCTCCTTTTGTAGAAGGCGTCCGCTTTTTCGCATACATCGTATGGTAGACCCGCAGGCTGAACCAGGCTGCGAGAAAGGCCAGAACAATATCTTTAGGCAGCGGTACCATCATCCAGGCCCAGGCCATCCAATAAGAAAATGCATCCGGTGCAGCAAACCAAAGCATATAAGCCATATACATCCAGTTTGTGCCAATAATATAATTGACCGCTGTGCCTAACAGCGCGGCTGCTACCAGCCGTTTGAATGTCCGGTTATTCTCTGTCAGCCTTCCGACTATGTATGCTGTTGCAATATAAGAAAGTATAAATCCAAATGTAGGGGAAAAAATAGTACCAATGCCGCCCGACCACTGGGCAAAGACAGGCATTCCCGCCAAGCCAATTAATATGTAAATGACAATAGAAAGCGACCCGTATTTTTTCCCTAAAAAAATAAACCTGCTGCTACACTTACTGCGGTCTGCAGCGTAATGGGAACTCCTCCAATGACTAAAAACGGCACCAGCGATGTAATATTGGCTCCAATCATCATCATCGCTGCAAAAAAAGAAGCTAGAATCATTCCGTGTAAATGTGAACGAACAATCATTTTCTTCCCTCCCTCTTCAATATATTTTAGTATATACAATATGAATACACATTGTAAACCTATTAATAAAAAAGGTTTACAATAAGAACAGAAAAGAACAGCCGCATAAACGGCTGTTCTTCTTACCTATTTATGATTCAGGCATTCCTGTAGCTTTTCCTTCTTTTGCTTTTTCTCCTCTATCTACTACGTAGGCACATGTAGCATCGCCCGTAATATTCAAGGCGGTACGAAGCATGTCAAGGAGTCTGTCTACACCGAGAATTAAGGCAATACCTTCGACTGGAAGACCTACCTGCTGGAGGACCAGCGATAGCATGATCAGGCCGACACCCGGTACACCTGCAGTTCCAATACTGGCGAGCGTAGCTGTAATAACGACCATTACCAGCTGCGATACGCCCAGCTCCACGCCGTAAACCTGAGCTATAAAGATCGTAGCTACGGCCTGCATAATGGCTGTACCATCCATGTTAATGGTGGCGCCGAGCGGCTGAACGAAACTGCTGACAGGCTTACTGACTCCCAGCTTCTCCTGCGCGGTTTTCATCGAAATCGGCAGGGCCCCGCTCGAACTCGATAAACTAAATGCCACGGTCATTGCCGGGAAGAAATTTTTGAAGAACGTAAGCGGATTTGTTTTCCCAAGCCATGCGATAGCTATGCTGTACGTAATAGCTGCATGAAGGATCAGAGCTCCAATAACCGTAATCATGTACATGCCCATAGACTGAAGTCCATCTATTCCTGCATCTCCAAGAGCGGAAGCAATTAAAGCAAATGCACCGAATGGCGCTGTATACATAACAATATTTACGAGAAACATCATCACGTCATTACCCTGTTCCAGCAGCTTTTGAATACTGCTGTCTTATCCCCAAGACGTGCCAGGGCAATACCTAGGAATAGGGCTACAGCAATAATCTGAAGCATTTCTGCGTTAGCCAGTGCTTCTACGGGGTTGCTTGGAATAATGTTCAAAAGCGTATCCATAATTGGCGGAGCAGCTTCTGGTTCATATTCAGCAGATGCAGTATCGAATATCCCTGCCTGACCGGGCTGGATAAGGAAAGCTAAAGAAAGACCGATCAATAAAGCGATAACTGTTGTCGTAATATAAAACGTAATGGTTTTCGTACCGATTTCCCAAGTTGAACGGGGTCTTTCAGACTGGCCGTTCCTAAAGCAATGGAGATAAATACAATAGGTACAACGAGCATCGTGATCAAATTAAGGAAAATCTGGCCGACCGGGGTTAAAATATAAGTATCAATAATACTAAACACGTTGTCCGGCACGTAGTTCAAAGCAAGACCTACAATGAGTCCGAGAACAAGTGCAATTAATATGTTTCTTGTTAAATTCTGCATGATTTCATGCAACCTCCTTTTACAATATAGTATGTCGGTATAATGAAAATAGTATATTTATTCTTTTTTAAAACACAGCTTATACAATAATGAAAAATAATTGCTTCATATTAAATAGAGCCTTTCAAAAAGAATAATATAGATGTATTATATACTGTTTCCATAAAAATATCCGTTCTTTTTTAAGATTTATTTCATTATTCCGATCTATAAGATAAATTCCCTGTTAGATTATCTCTTTACTATAACAGTAAAATTTTTTTGAGAAGATATTCACAATCGAGAGATGGTTTACTTTCCGCAGAAGTAGTGAATGATAAGAAAAAGGAGATGAACCGGCATGACCCAGCATTTAGTCTTTTACGACGCTTCCTGCCCGCTCTGCTATCACTTGAAGAAAAACTTAACGAAGCTGGATAAAAATAATAAACTGCACTGGATCGCAGCCCAGACGGCAGAAGAAGATCCAGACACCTACCCTTATCTTCAGGGCAGAAATTTCGTACGAAGAAATCCATATATTAACGAGCCGGGGGGTAGTGATGAAAGGATTCCACGCTATCCGCCGCCTGTTGATAGAGCTTCCTGCAGCCAGAGTGCCAGGAGCGCTTTTGTATTTTCCTCTTGTAGATAAAATAGGTTCACCGCTCTATTTGTACGTTTCCAAAAGCAGGTTCAAGTGGTTCGGTAAATACGATCCGCCGCGGATTAATGAATAATAAAAACGCCTTCGGCTTTTCTCCGAAGGCGTCTCTTACATTATGCAGCTTCTGCTTCTTCTCTTTTTTTCTTTTTGCTGATTCCCCATCCTACACCTATAAAATACTTAGCAAAGCAAGAACAGCCAAAGTGAATAAAACAGTGGAATTAATAGCCAGACTCAAATTACCGAGTATAAGTCCAATTACTCCAAAGTCTGCATCTCCAAATGTGGTACTTTGAAAACCTATTTCCCCAAGAAGCGGTAGTAATAAAGCCGGCAGAAAGCTTATCATAACACCATTTGCCATCGCTCCAACGATTGCTCCTCTTCTTCCTCCAGTAGCGTTACCAAACACACCGGCGGCAGCCCCTGTAAAAAAGTGCGGTACAAGACCTGGAACAATAACAGCCAGACCGAAAAGAGGAAGAAACAGCATACTGATCAATCCTGCGATAAAGCTGAACATAAATCCAATAATGACTGCGTTATTGGCAAATGGAAAGACAGCAGGAGCATCCAAAGCCGGCTTGGCATTAGGCACCACTTTATCTGCAATTCCTTTGAAGGCTGGAACAATTTCTCCTAAAAGCATACGAACCCCGGCCAGAATAATATACACTCCGGCTGCAAAGGCCAGCCCCTGCATAAGAGAGAAAATCAAGAAATTCTGTCCTCCGCTTAACTCTGTCTCTACATATTGCCCTCCGGCAAATAAACCGACGACAATAAATAGAATGACCATGGTCAAAGACACAGCTACTGAAGTATCCCGAAGAAAACCTAATGCTTTAGGGACTTTAATATCTTCTGTAGATTTTTCCTTATTTCCAAATTTACTGCCTAA
This sequence comes from Sinobaca sp. H24, assembly GCF_023845525.1. NCBI lineage: Bacteria > Bacillati > Bacillota > Bacilli > Caryophanales > Sporolactobacillaceae > Sinobaca > Sinobaca sp. H24. The sequence continues at coordinate 9,222 of NZ_JALBWT010000026.1, read as the reverse complement.
GAAACCGGCAACAAGATAGCCAAATGACCAAAGTGTCAACCGCAATATCATCCGACTGGGTGATCTGCCTGGTGTACGGCTGGAGCATAGCAGGAAACAATACCATTAAAGATCCAAGGATAACTGCTCCCAGCGCTATCATGCCAATACCTGACATGCCGCCGGTTGTCAAAATAACTGCGATCAGGCAGGCCATAAACATAATGTGATGACCTGTTAAAAAAATGTATTTAAATGGAGTAAAACGGGCAAGCACTATGTTCGTTACCATTCCAAACAGCATAATCATCGCTGTTTCTGTGCCAAATGCATCCTGAGCTACGGCTACAATAGCCTCATTGTTAGGAATAACACCATCTACATTAAATGCGTGATTAAACATCTGGCTGAATTGATCAAGGGAACCAATGATTACCGTAGCACCGGCACCGAGAATCACGAAACCGAGGATTGTTTTCAATGTACCGGAAACAACATCTGCAATCGCTTTTCGCTGGAGAAGCAGCCCGAGAAAGGCAAACATTCCAACCAGCAGCTCAGGTGTTCCCAGCAGATCATTCATAATAAGATCTATCATTATTTTTTTCCTCCTTTTCTCTGTTTATATTAGAGGTGTGTTTCCAGAGCCGTGCGAAGCTCTTTTTTATCTAATAAGTTATTCAGCAGTGCTACATTTCTTGTACCATCGTTAATGTTACCCAGGATATCTTCTGACCCAATATATAAATCAGCCGCTTCTGTCTTTGCTGTTGTTAAATCTGTATGCGATACATCAGCTTCTATATTCATATCCTTTAAAATACTCTGTACATTCATTGAAACAATCATAGAACTTCCTCCATTACCACATACAACTAATATTTTTTTCATCGTAAACCCTCCGTTTTTTATTTATAAGAATACTTGGATACAAGAGAGAGGACATCCTCTTTCGTTTCTGCATCTAATAAGTGATTGATATTCTCCGGTTCTGAAAGCATTTCTGTAAGCTGGGATAAAGCTTTTAGATGAGTTTCATTGTCTACCGCTGCCAGCACAATAATGAGCGAGGCTTGATGTTTCGGATCTTCAGAAAAGAAACCGGCGTGCGCAGACGAAGCAGGCTCATTCCCAGTCGTTCTACGCCTGTTTCCGGCCGGGCATGTGGAATCGCAATCTGCGGAGCAATAACAACATATGCCCCATTTTCATAGATATTTTCAATCATCGCATCTACATAGCTGCTCTTTATACTTTCATCTTCCAAAAGTGGGAGAGAAGCCTGTCTTACTGCCTCCTCCCAGCTTTCTACTTTCTCTGTGAGCTGAATTGTCTTGGGAGTAAGAAGTTCTTCCAGCATAGGTTTATGTGTCTCCTTTGTAGAATGAGTATTTTGTAAAAAGGAATAAATTTTTTGTTGAAGGGCTTTATAATCATGGATCGTCGCATGTTCTTCGATTAGAGAAATCAGCTGAGCCTCTTCCCCGGCTTTTTCTATATGAAGCATCTGCTTCAACTGAGCGTCAATACGTTTTCTTTCTTTGTCATTAAGCAGAGCAGGAACATATATGACAGGAGAAACCTTTTGCTTAATAAAAGAGGTAGAAAAAATAATATCTGCATCATATGCATGCTGATTGTATTCTCTTACAGACAAAGTACCAGCGATAAATACTTCCGGCAGAAGCGTTTCCAGCTGGGATCGAAGCATACCGGAAGCAGCAATGCCATTTTCACAAACAACAAACGCTCTAAAATGTTTTATAGATTGATGGTCTCCACGTTTCAGCCACCCTCCAAAGTGCATGGCGATATATGCTGCTTCTTCTTCCGGCACCGCCCGGCCAATAAATGATTCCAAATGTGACAGTGATCGTTTGGTTATATAGAAAACATCCGGATATTCGGATTCGATTTTTTCAGCATATCCGCCGCTTATCGGCAGATCGTATTTCATCCGTAGTATGCCGGCTTTAAATGCGCCAGCAGATTATTCTCTAATTGCGCTCTTTCTTCCAGAAGCAGGCAGCCAATTAACTGAAAATCGTCAACAATTTTTGCAATAACTCTTCTTAGATTCTTTTCTTCTATTTTTGCAGAAGACTGCGGTGCTGCATGATGGACACGTGAACCGAGAATCTGCATCGTTAATTGACATTTCTCCATATCATCCAGCGGAACACAGCCGTTTTTTTGTATGCGCTCTGAAAGATGTTCTACTGCAAGATAGCTGTCCGTTTGTTTTAGAATGTCTTTTTCTTCCTGATCTATCTCTTCAGCTGTCGATCCAGACTGTCTTTTTAATGAAATCAAAAGCTGATAGACCAAAAACTGAACGACATGTTCTGTAAAGGAGACCTTAAGCTCTTTTTCTATTAACGTAACCTCATATTCCAGATAAGGAACTAGTTCTTCTTCTTTCTTAGATCCTGTATTTATCACCATCTGTGCTTTTTCCCGAAGCTGCGTAGATTCCGATTTTGCCAGAACGTCGGAAATGCACTGGGTCAGCAGTTTTCTTTTCTTTGTTTCATTTCCCTTTATGGAATAGCCTTCGTTTTTAACATGAATCAATTCCAAATCCTGAATGTCTAAAGCTTCCGAAGTTCTTTTCAAATCACGGAATAAAGTGCCTCGGCTCACTTGTGTGAGATGCTGCAGCTCTTTTAAAGAAGCCATTTTCTTTCGCGATAATAGAAATAAAATAAGCAGATACTGTCTTTCTTTTCCGGAAAACCGATACTCCCATTCGTTTTGAAGATGCAGCTTGGCTGGCAGCTGTTCTTTAGCATCCAGTGGAATATAAAAGCCCTTGCCATATTCTTTTTTTATAGGCGGCAGCCCTCTCTTTCCAGCCAGCCATTAATTTGGCTGATATCATAATAGATGGTTCGCTGTGATACTCCCAGCGCTTCTGTGAGTTCTTTTACTTCTACTCTTTCAGAAGATTGGGAGATTAAATGCAGGATAGATGTTCTTCTCTGGTCCAGGACCATGATTCACCCTCCTATATCTCATTTTGCAAAATTCAATAAAATAAAAGCTTAAGCGCTTGCTTCTAAATCTTATATTAATAGGCTTTTATAAATAATGTAAGGGCTTTCTATGTTCCATTTTTGTAATGTCTACATTTGCAAAATGAGACGTATATTTTTAAAAAGAAGATTATTTTTACAAAAATCATTTTGTTCGTTTTCTTCCGCGTATAATAAGATAAACAGAATACCGTTTTAAAAGCTTTCAAATCAGGGTAAACAACAGAAAGGAGGTGAGGTTAATGATGTGGCTTTTATACGTCAGTATCGGTATCGTCGTACTGGCCATTGTGTTTCTTGCTATTTATGCCATTAAAATTTTCAAAAACACGACAAGTACGATCAAAGAGCTCAATACTGTCAGCGGTCGGATTCAATCACGTATTGAATCATTAACTGACAAAGCGGAGGGCATTCAGCAGAAGACAGAGCTTATCAATGAAGACATTGAATACAAAAAGCAATCTGTACAGGTTCTGCTTGATTCTTTTAAAGAAACAAAACCATCGCTGCGTTCCCTGCAGCATAATGTTCGTACAACCAATATGGTGGAAGAGGAAGCAAAAGCTTCTTATTCCTATGAAGTAAACCGCATGCTTGACTGGGGCAATACAGCTATTGATTTGTATTCCAAATTTGCATCGAAAAAGGAAAGAAAATAGTACGCTATTTTCTTTCTTTTTTACATAATATGAACCGCTTAGAGAGGAGGCCTTTATGAATAAACTAAAAGGATATGCAAAAGAACTGGGGCAGGAATTCAAAAAAGATAATGTCACCCTGCTTGGTGCCGCTCAAGCCTATTATTATCTTCTGGCTATTGTGCCGCTGATGATCCTTCTGCTTTCGCTTCTTCCGTTTTTTAATATTGCACCGGATAGTGCCATGGAAGTAGTGGAAAATGTCATCCCCGGTGAGATGGCCGCTATTTTTGAAGACAATATCGTAAGCCTTGTCACTACACCGCAGGGCGGACTTCTTGGTATCGGTATTCTTGGAACACTATGGTCCGCCTCCAACGGAATTAACGCCTTTATCCAGGCTTCCAACCAGGCATATGACGTAGAAGAAACCAGATCTTTTATTAAAGTAAGACTGATGTCTCTTGCACTTACTATTGGAATGATCCTTGCTGTCGTTATCGCTTTGATTCTTCCTATTTTCGGTAATGTGATTATTGATTTCATTAATTCGGTCGTTAACCTTCCTACGCAGACAGCCATTTTATTTCAGGTGCTGCGCTGGGTGATTAGTATTGCTGCAATGATTATTGTATTATCGGCTCTGTATCATTTTGCGCCGAACAAAACGTACCCCTTTAAGGAAATTCTCCCCGGTGCATTAATAACAGCACTGCTCTGGCAGATCATTTCCCTAGGTTTTTCATTCTATGTCGGCAACTTTGCCAATTATTCCGCGACGTACGGAAGCCTCGGTGGTATTATTGTGTTAATGCTTTGGTTCTACCTGATTGGTATTATTCTGATGGTAGGCGCAGAAATTAACGTGATTATTCATCGTAAAAATATACGCGAGAAAGCTGAAAAAGACGGCTTTCCTAAAGGTATTGTATAGATAAAGAGCTAAAAAACGGGAAGTCCTTTTACAGGACCTCCCGTTTTTTTAAATACTTGATCCTTCCGGCTCCGGTTCCGCCTCCCGGTTTTTTCCAAACAGTTTTACACAACGAGCAGCAATGCTGCCATAAGAACGGAGAGATACCAGGGCATTTCCGTGATAGCACGGCCAAATGCAGTGTAAATAATGGAGGGCAGCAGGATACCAGCTACAGAATAGTACATATATTCTTTTAAAGACTTTGTCATTTCAATCAAGTACAAGGAGAGCAGGTAAAAATGCATAAACGGAAGCAGACGCAGGACCATCACCTGTCCAAGGGTCACTTTCCGATCTCCAAGCAGTCTCATTTTTAATGAAGTAATCTTACGGTGAAGACTTGGAAAAACGTGAATCAGCTTGTAAAAGATCAGACTTGATAAAGATAAGCCAATCACCGAATACAACGTCCCATAAAGAAAGCCGAAAAAGACGCCGCCTGCCATACATATAAGCAGAACGGGAATAAACAGCATAGGTCTGATCAGATGAAGGAGAATAAATAGTATGGGCGCAAGCCACCCTGCTTCTTCAATAATAGTTTGTATAGAGGTATGTAAAGAATCCAACATAACCCTCCTCTCTCGTAAAATCTTTTTAAAGCGGCTATTGTTTTGAAGCGCTTCAACCGATCGTAAAATCACGTTTCTCTACTATATCACATTCCCTTTCAAGCTTCGGACGTATTTCCCCATTAAAAAAGAAAACTACTGCAGCAGTAGTTTTCTTTTTTATTTAGCTTTTAACACCATCGTAGTAAGCAAAAGGATACCGATCGTAGTAACACTTAGAACAATCACCATCATGTTCGCTTCTTCCATTCGATTTGCCTGGACGGCATCATAAATGGCAATCGAAAGAGTCTGCGTCTGTCCAGGGATATTGCCTGCTACCATAATAGTGGCGCCAAACTCCCCCATCGCCCTGGCAAATCCAAGTACAATGCCTGCAATAATGCCTCGATATGCGAGAGGGATCATAATTTTATAAAAAATCTGCCATTGGTTGGCACCATCTAATTGAGCGGCTTCGAGGCTGCCCTGATGAATGGAATCAAAAGCGGCCTGCATCGGCCGGATAATTAACGGCAGTGCGGCAATCGAAGCGGCGATGACAGCGGCCTGCCAGGTAAACAAGATAGAAGATCCGGTCATGCTTTCTACAGTCCGGCCTATCCAGCTGTTTGTTCCCAGAGTAAGCAGCAAATAATAGCCTACTACTGTAGGCGGCAGCACAAGTGGCAGCATCATGAGTAGAGACAATAACTCCGTCCATTTATTTTTATGTACAGTGACGAGCCAGGCAAATAAGATGCCAATAATAAATGCAATTCCGGTTGCGATAACAGCTACCTGCAGAGACAGAAAAAGTGGAAATCCAATTAAATCAATCATCCCTTATTCCTCTGGGAGTACGAATCCGTACTCCTTCATTGTTTCCTGGCCTTCATTTGAAAACAGGTAATCCACAAACTGCCCGGCCTCTTCCGGATGCTCACTTCGTGAAGGAACAGCAAGGGCCTGAATAATTGGCTCATAGTCTTCTGTATCAATAGGTTCGTACGAGAGATCCGATTCTATCGAAAGCGCGAGCGCAACGATACCGGCGTCGACATCTCCTGATTCCGTATATTGAAGTGTCTGTCTAATGTTTTCCCCATATACAAGCTTGTCTTCTACTTCATCCCATATCCCCCAGGACTCCAGTGCCTGCTGGGCAGCCTTTCCATAAGGAGCATGCTCCGGGTTGGCAATAGCAATCCGTTCTATCTCATCGCTCGTTAAATCGTCAGGTTCCAGCGTTTCATAAATAGTCCCATCGTGCATGATTCCGATCTGACCTAACGCATACTGACGCTTTGTATCCTCTTCGACAGCCTCTGCTTCGATCAGACGGTCGATATAGGACTCATGCGCCGCCGCAAACAAATCATACGAAGCGCCCTGCTCAATCTGCTGGGTCATTTGGCCTGTAGATCCAAAGGAGAAGGTCACATTGATGCCTGTCTCCTCTTCAAAATCTTCTCCGATTACGGTAAACGCATGATATAAGTCAGCGGCAGCACCTACATTGATTTCCACTGTCTCTTCTCCCGTTTGTTGCATTTCTTCTGAATCGTTACCGCATCCGGCTAAAGCTATAGTTCCTGCCAGGCCAAGCAGTATCTTTTCATATTTCATTGAAGTATCTTCCTTTCATTATTACAAGGCCAGTCCTTTTTCTTTTTCCAGACGTTTTTTAGTCGTTCGCGAGATGTTGGCGAGTATTCCTAACCCCAGCATACAAACGAGGAGAGACGATCCACCGTAGCTGATCATCGGAAGAGTGATGCCGGTAATAGGCATTAATCCGGTCGCTGCTGCCAGGTTAAACAAAGCCTGCATGAGCAAAAAGAAAACAATACCAAACGCCAGCAGCTTGCCAAACGTATCCCGGCTGCTTCGTCCCACAGCAAAACCGCGAAGGGCGATAACGGCAAAGCAGGCTACTACAAAAAGCAGTCCTAAAAGCCCGAGTTCCTCTGCAATAACGGCAAAAATAAAGTCAGTATGCGGCTCCGGAAGATAGTGCATTTTCTGAACACTCTGCCCCAACCCGTTTCCAGTAACTCCACCACTTGCGATAGCGATATAGGATTGAATCAGCTGATGGCCGCTTCCTTCTATCTCCCATGCAAACGGGTCCCGGAAAGCAACAAGGCGCTGCACTCTGTACGGCTCCTGCATAGCAAGAAAGGCGGCAACCCCTCCTCCAAGCAATGCCAGTGTACCTAAGTGAACCCATTTTGCTCCCGATAAGAAAACAATGGTTCCTCCTATCAGCAGAACCATAATGCCTGTCCCTAAATCAGGCTGGAGTATAATCAATCCAAACATAAAAACAACAACGACCAGCGGCGGAAGCACTCCACGCACAAAATGAGTAATATAGTGCTGCTTTTTTGAATAAACGTTAGCCAAGTAAATGATGACGGCAAGCTTAACAAATTCCGAAGGCTGCAGCCGGAATGGCCCAAAGGAGAGCCAGCGCCTGGCTCCATTCACTTCTGTACCTACTAAAATAACGGCTAAAAGCAATAAAATACAAACTCCAACGATGAAAGGCGTTAGTTTCTGGTAATGCGTATATGGGAAATGAAGCGCGATAAAGAATACCACAACTCCGATAACAAACCACATAACCTGCCTTGTAAAGAAATGAGTGGGATTATCCGCAATATCAATCCCCAATGGAAAACTGGCACTATAGACCATTAACAGCCCAAATATCCCCAACAAGAAAGTAACTCCAATCAACACCCAATCGTAATGCTTTTTCTGCTCCGCCATTTTCTGTGCTGCTCCCCTTTTAAATAACGCCTTCCTTGCTGATGCAGGAAGACGCGTTTATTCATTATTTTATTGTACGTTCTTATATTTTTGCGGTTGTCTATCAGTATACAGGAAAAAAGTGCTTAACTAAAAATAAATAACAGAACACCGACACTCACACAGTACCCTGCAAAGTAGATCAATTTCCCGCTGGTGATCACTTCAATAAATAACTTAATGGCGAAAATAGAAATAACGAGCGAGGCTATGAACGCCGCCGTATATAAAATAATCCGATCCGGACTGCTCAACGCGGCAATAATCTGATTCCACGTAATAACAAGGCTTCCCAGACTTGCCGGTATGGATAAAAAGAAAGAATACTTCAAAGCAACTGCCGGTTCGATTTTTCTTGCCATCGCGGCCACAACGGTTGCACCGGAACGGCTGATACCAGGAGCTAACGCCAGTGATTGGGCCAGCCCGACGATCACCGCATCCAAAAGGGTGATTTCCCCTTCCTGCTTGTCTCCATTCAGCTTTCGAATAATAAACAATGCAGCACCGGTAACTATGAGAGCTCCGGCTACCATGTAAATATGGGTGAATTTCAAGCTGATCGTTTCGTACAAAAGCCCGCCGACTACGACAGCGGGGATCGTTCCCACGACAATCAGAAAGCTTAATCGAAACATCGGCTTATCATCCGGCTCTCTTTTTCTTACATAACGCATCGTACCAAAACATAATTCCAGTAAATCCTTTCGATAAACAACAAAGACCGCCAGCAGGGAGGCCGCATTTAAAAATGTTTCCAAATGAAGGTCCGGCACATCCAATCCCAGATAAAAAGAAAAAATGCGCAGATGGCCGCTTGATGAAACAGGCAGAGGCTCCGTCAGCCCCTGTATAATACCAAATACAATATATTGAAGCAGATCTATCATACGTTCACTCCTTTACGATGATGAGGTTTCCGGTGAAATAACAATAGGGATGGAAAATGGATGTTTTTTCACAGTCATCAGCACCAGACAGAAGGCGATAAGTACAGCCGCCTGAGCATAGTCACTGATAAACCAGCCTGGATGGTACGGAATAACCAGCAGAGCAGCAATTAATGGAAGAAGCAGAAAAGCCGCGGAGCTTCTAATAAAAAATCCTGCAATAACCATTAAGCCCGCCAGCATTTCGATAATAGCCGTGAGGTGGGCGGCGGAAGAAAACAATGGAGAAGTATCGAACACATTTAAATAGGTGCTGATATCCCAAACTTTTTC
>NZ_JALBWT010000025.1:0-67002 GCF_023845525.1 Sinobaca sp. H24 | reverse complement strand
GTCTCATATGCAGTCGGCGTCCCTGAAAGACTTTCCATTTTCAGATTCTCCGGCTCGGCGGCCCGTTCAAAATCAAAAGCCGGCTAAAGACACCGTGGCTGTGTTCATGCTTTCAAGCGGATGCAGAAAATCCTCCACGTTTTTTTCTTTTGTCGTACCAATAATAAAGTGAAAAGTATCTTTTGAAAAATGAGCATGCAGTGCCTCTATCAGGCTTGCCATTCCTTCTTTATTATGCGCGCCGTCGATAATTATTTTTCTTTCCTGATCCACTTCAAGCCTTCCCGGCCAGCTCGTTTTTTGCAGCCCGCGGAGAATGCTATCATCCTCTGCCGGGAACGCATAATACATTTTAAGATATCTCGCCGCCATCACAGCGCAGCAGCATTTTTAGTTTGATGTGGTCCCAGCATGGAAAGCTGGACCTGGTCGAGCTTTTCAAGAATACGGATTGAAACGAAAACGTTATTCCCGTTTGATGGGGCGCTATATTCTCAATATGAAAATCTCTGCCGAGCTGATACATTTTCGTGAACTTTTCCGAGACAGGACTCCTCCAGAATCTCCAGACTTTCCGGCTTTTCTTCACATGTAATCAAAGGGACTCCCGACTTAACGATGCCGGCTTTTTCTCTGGTGATCTCTTCTATTGTATCCCGAGAATATGCTGATGATCATGCCCAATATTAGTAATGACGCTTATGAGCGGCAGCATGACATTTGTAGAGTCAAGCCTCCCGCCCAGTCCGACCTCCCATATCACTACGTCCGGAAAAGCTTTAGAAGAAAGTAGCGGGCGGCAATCGCTGTAACTACTTCAAATTCGGTCGGCGGGCCGAACAACGATTTTTCCACCGATTCTACAATGGCCGCACTACATTAGCGGCTTCCAGAAAGGCTTCTTCACTTATTGGTGCCCCGTTCACCGCAATCCGCTCTCTGAATGTCTCTATATAAGGGGAGGTAAACGTACCTACCTCCATGCCGGATTCCTCCAGGATATTTCTTAGAAAAGCAGTTGTGGATCCCTTTCCATTCGTGCCTCCAATATGGACGCTTTTCATTTTACGTTCAGGATTTCCCAGGCCTTCCATCAGCATAGTCATCCGCTCCAGCCCCGGATGTATGCCGAATTTTTTCTGTCTTCCAGCCATGCTCTCGCTTCTTTATACGTCTTCATGCTTTCCCTCATTTCTATTCAGGTTGTTCGTATATGAAAGAAAAAAGAGAGGGTTTCACGCCTCCCTTTCCTGTTTTTATTTACTGCTGCAGTTCTTCCATGCGGGCCACCACTTTATCGCGTTTATCCGCATAATCCTGCTGTTTCTGCTTTTCTTCTTCGACTACGTGTGCCGGTGCCTTGCTCGTAAAACCTTCATTGGCAAGCTTTTTCTGCACCCGTTCTACTTCTTTATCCAGCTTTTCTTTTTCTTTTTGAAGCCTGGCAATTTCCTCGTCCAGCTGTATCAGCCCGGCGAGCGGCATATAAAGATCTGCCCCGGTCAGTGCGTGGGACACCGATTTTTCCGGTGCCTGCAGCCCTGTATCAATCGTCAGTTTTTCCGGATTACAGAAGCGCTCCAGATATTCCTGTCCGCGCAGGAGCTGCTGCAGTTCTTTTTCGGAAGCGGCATTAATAACAGTTCAATTTCCTTGCTCGGTGCTACGTTCATTTCTGCACGCGTATTTCGTACTGAGCGGATGATTCGCTTGATCAGCTCCATGTCCTCAACGGACTGAGCATCGATCAGGTCATGGTTCACGAGAGGCCATGCTGCTACCGTAATAGAGTCCCCTTGATGAGGAAGGTGCTGCCAGATTTCTTCGGTGATAAACGGCATGATCGGGTGCAGCAGCCTCATCGTCTGGTCAAGTACGTGGGCCAGTACCGAACGGGCCATATGCTTCTGAGCGTCATCTTCTCCGTAAAGCGGCAGTTTAGCCATTTCAATATACCAGTCACATACGTCTTCCCAGATAAAGTTATACAGCAGGCGGCCTACTTCTCCAAATTCATACTGATCCATCAGCCGGGTTACGCTTTGGACCGTATCCTGAAGCCTTGTTAAAATCCAGCGGTCGGCCATTGTCTTTTCACCTTCGAGGCTGATTTCATCATAAGCGAGGCCGTCCATGTTCATCAGGGCAAAACGGGAGGCATTCCAGATTTTATTGGCAAAGTTCCAGTTGGCCTCTACCTTCTCCCACTGAAAACGCAGGTCGTTGCCCGGTGTCGTGCCGGTAGCGAGGAAGAAACGCAGTGCATCAGCACCGTACTTTTCAATGACGTCCATAGGATCAACGCCGTTGCCGAGTGATTTACTCATCTTCCGGCCTTCGCTGTCCCGAACCAGTCCGTGAATCAGCACATCCTCAAATGGACGCTGTCCGGTAAATTCAAGTCCCTGAAAAATCATCCGGGAAATCCAGAAAAAGATAATATCATATCCGGTTACGAGCGCATTAGTCGGATAGAATCTTTTAAAATCCTCCGACTGTTCGTCCGGCCAGCCCATTGTGGAAAAAGGCCAAAGCGCTGAGCTGAACCAGGTGTCCAGTACGTCTTCATCCTGTTCCCAGTTTTCCGCGTCCGCAGGTTCTTCCATGCTAATATACATTTCGCCGGTCTCTTTATGGTACCAGGCAGGAATCCGATGGCCCCACCACAGCTGTCTGGATATGCACCAGTCTCTAATATTATCGAGCCAGTGCAGGTACGTTTTTTCAAAGCGCTCCGGCACGAAATGTACTTTTTCTTCTTTTTGCTGGAGAGCGATTGCGTTTGCAGCGAGCGGCTTCATATCCACGAACCACTGCGTGGATAGATAAGGTTCTACGACAGCGCCGCTCCGTTCCGAATGGCCGACCGAATGCATGTGATCTTCCACTTTAAACAGCACGCCCTGCTCCTGCAGGTCTGCTGTAATCTGACGGCGGCATTCAAAACGATCCAGTCCTTCATATTTCGCAGCATTTTCATTCATTTTTCCAGACTCATCCATGACGAGTACGCGTTCCAGATTATGTCTGTTTCCCATTTCAAAGTCATTCGGATCATGAGCCGGCGTAATTTTAACAGCACCGGACCCGAAGTCCATTTCTACATAATCATCTGCAATAATTTCTATCTCGCGGCCGACAATCGGCAGCTTTACTTTTTTTCCGATTAAATGGGCATAGCGCTCATCTTTTGGATGAACGGCAACGGCCGTATCACCGAGCATCGTTTCCGGACGGGTAGTCGCTACTTCAATCGATCCGCTTCCGTCCGCCAATGGATAGGCCATATGATAAAAAGAGCCCTGCACATCTTTGTAGATAACTTCTATATCAGAGAGAGCCGTTTTCGTATCCGGATCCCAGTTAATAATGTATTCGCCGCGGTAGATCAGCCCTTTATTATAAAGAGTAACGAATACTTTACGCACCGCATCGGACAGTCCTTTATCCAAAGTAAACCGCTCTCTCGAATAATCGAGGGAAAGACCAATCTTGGACCACTGCTCCCGGATAAAATCTGCATACTCTTCTTTCCATTCCCAGGATTTCTCCAGGAATGCTTCCCGTCCCATTTCATAACGGTTTGTTCCTCTTCTTTCAGTTTTCCTTCCACTTTAGCCTGCGTGGCAATACCGGCATGGTCCATGCCCGGCAGCCAGAGCATATCATAGCCCTGCATGCGCTTTAAGCGGGAAATAATATCCTGCAGCGTCGTATCCCAGGCATGGCCCAAATGAAGCCGTCCTGTTACGTTAGGAGGTGGAATAACAATGGTGTAGGGTTCTTTATCCCCTTTTCCTTCTGCCTTAAAAAATTCTCCCTCCGTCCAGTAGGGATACCATTTTGCTTCAGTAGCCTGCGGATCATACTTTGTCGGCATATCTGTCTGGTTTGCCTTATCCATCATATCGTTCTCCTTTATTAGAAAGTCACCGTACTTTTTGCCCAAATAAAAAAACTCTTCTCGCCTGCAAAGGACGAAAAGAGTTTACGCGGTACCACCTTTATTTGTGACACTGTCTGCCAGCGTCACACACTTAGGTATAACGGTACCTGCCGTCTCCTCCTACTTTATTTCAGAGAAAAAGCTCCGGGGCGACCTTCAGGATCCGCGCAGGAAAGGCATTTCAGCTGGGCTGCCTTCTCTCTGTGCAGGCGTGGGATCCTTACTCTTCCCTATCTATGCTTTCTTATTTATACTGATTGGTATGCTTCTATTTTAAGCAGAGCCCTGCCTGCCAGTCAATGCAAATTAATTTTATTTTTTAATCACGGAAAAAGCTTTTTCGGCGGCTTTTACCGTATTTTCAATATCTTCTTCTGTATGGGCAGTTGAAAGAAACATGCCTTCAAATTGAGAAGGAGGAAGCGAAACGCCCTGGGCCATCATTTCTCTAAAGTATGCCGCAAACATTTCCAGATCCGAGGTTTTGGCTGTTTTAAAGTCCACGACTTTTTCATCCGTAAAGAAGAACCCGACCATCGACCCGGCTTTATTAATATGATGAGGGATATCGTGCTTTAGGGCAGCTTCATGCAGACCCTCGGCCAAAAGCGTGCCAAGACGGTCAAATGTATCGTAATCTTCCGGCTTCAGCTGATTTAATGTTTCGAATCCGGCTGTCATAGCAAGCGGATTTCCAGACAGCGTGCCGGCCTGATAGATCGGTCCGCTCGGTGCTATCTGCTCCATAATATCGCGTCTGCCCCCGTAAGCCGCTACAGGCAGTCCTCCGCCAATAACTTTCCCAAGACACGTTATGTCCGGCGTTACGTTATACACGCCCTGAGCGCAGTGATAGCCGACTCTAAAGCCAGTCATTACTTCATCGAAGATCAGCAGGCTGCCATGTTGATTAGTAATATCTCGGACGCCTTCCAAAAATCCTTCTTCCGGAAGCACTATCCCCATATTTCCAGTGACCGGCTCCAATATAACGGCAGCAATCTCATCGCCGTATTCATCAAATGCCTTCTGCAGGCTGGCCAGATCATTATACGGCACGGTTAATGTGTTGGATGCAACCGATGCTGGAACTCCCGGGCTGTCCGGAAGGCCTAAAGTGGCTACGCCGGATCCAGCTTTGATTAGAAGAGAATCGCCGTGCCCATGATAACAGCCTTCCATTTTAAGAATCTTGTCACGACCGGTAAAACCGCGCGCAAGACGGAGAGCGCTCATGGTTGCCTCTGTGCCGGAATTGACCATTCGTACCACTTCGATGGAAGGGACTCTATCAATAACCAGTTCGGCAAGCTTTATTTCCATCACGTGGGAGGCACCAAAGCTTGTGCCTTTTTCAGTCACTGCCTTTAACTGCTCCACGACATGGTCCTGGGCGTGCCCTAAAATGAGCGGTCCCCACGATAGAACATAATCAATGTACTCATTTCCATCCAGATCGGTTATTTTAGAACCTTTACCGCTCTGCATGTACACAGCAGGATGCCCCACCGAATTATATGTACGCACAGGGCTGTTCACGCCGCCCGGCATTAACGGTTTTGCCTGCTCAAAAGCAGCTGAGGATTTTTCATAGGATTTCATTTCTGTCACTTCCCTTTTTATAATCTACTACCAGAATAACAAAAGCCGTTTTTTTGTGCGACTTTTCTTTAATAAGGAAAAACTGCCTGCTGCAGCGCAGTCAGGCAGTATATTCTAATATAGTTCTTCGTCGATCCACTTGGCCACGTCTAATGCAAAATACGTAACGATCAGATCCGCACCTGCCCGCTTCATACTGACAAGCTTTTCCATTACGACGGCTTTTTCATCAATCCATCCATTTTGAGCCGCTGCTTTAAGCATCGCAAATTCTCCGGAAACATTGTAGGCTACTACCGGATAGCCTGTAGCATCTTTCACTTCTCTCATAATATCAAGATAGGAAAGAGCCGGCTTCACAATAAGAAAATCGGCACCTTCTTCTACATCGGAACGAGCTTCCCGCAGTGCTTCTTCGCGGTTCGCCGGGTCCATCTGATAGGTTTTCCGGTCTCCAAAGGAAGGCGTGCTGTGGGCAGCATCGCGGAAAGGACCATAAAATGCAGAAGCATATTTAACCGAATAGGACATAATCGGCGTGTGCACAAAACCTGCATTATCAAGACCGCGGCGGATCGCTGCCGTAAATCCATCCATCATGTTGGAAGGCGCAATAATATCTGCTCCGGCTTTCGCCTGGGAAACAGCCGTTTCCGTCAGTAACTGAAGGGATTCATCGTTAAGAATTTCCCCGTCTCTAATCACACCGCAGTGTCCGTGGTCGGTATACTGGCAGAGGCATGTATCAGCTATAACCGTTAACGTAGGATTATTTTCTTTAATAACGCCTATAGCCCGCTGTACGATGCCTTCTTCTGCATATGCCTGAGATCCGTATTCGTCTTTTTCATTGGGAACGCCGAAGACCATTACGGCCGGCACACCATGGCGTTCCAGCTTATTGGTTTCCTGCGCCAGAATATCAAGAGATACCTGATAAATTCCCGGCATGGACGGGACTTCGTTTTTTACTTTTTCTCCCTCTACTACAAAAATAGGAAAAATCAAGTCTTCTTTTTTCACTTCGTTTTCCCGCACCATTTTTCGAATACCGGGTGTCGAGCGGAGACGGCGGTGTCTCCGAAACTGTAAATCACTCATCAAAATCCTCCTTCGAAAGTTTCAAAAGCAGATCCATCATTCCTTCAATCGTATGAGGATCGGCGGTATAAATTTGTTTAAATGCATGCTTTTCTGCTTCGGCAGACGTAACCGGGCCAATTGATATAACCGGAATATGAGACCAGTTTTCAAGAGGCAGACCGCTTACCCCATTCAGGAATGCCCTGACAGCGGAAGGGCTTGTAAACGTAATAAAGTCAACTTCATTCTGAAGAATGATATGCTGCAGTGGTTCTATATTTCCAGTAACCGGTGCCGTCGTATACACATCGATCACGTCAACGGGTTTTTCTTCCGCCTGCAGACGTGCTGTAATCGTATCGCGGCTGATCCGGCTTTTCGGAAAAAGAATACGGCTTCCCTTTTTTAAACTGGAAGCCAATGTCTCTGACAGAGCTTCCGCCGTGTAGGATTCCGGCATCAGCTCCACCGATAAACCCGCATCCTTAAGTGAATGGGCTGTTTTGGATCCTACCGCAGCTATTTTTGCATGGTTTGGAAAAGAATGACCTTCTTGTTTTAATGTTTCCATAAAATAATGTACCGCATTTACGCTCGTAAAAACAAACCATTCATACATATACATTTTTTTAATTTTTTCCCGATCATCTGCAGACAGCGGCAGCCGTTCCACTCCTATCAGCGGTATAACTACCGGCCTGCCGCCGCTGCGCTCTACCGGCTGCGCCAACAGGCTGCTTTGATGAGCAGGCCTTGTAATCAAAACCCTGCTTCCGTTTAAGGAAAGGCTCACTGATTATCCAGCTCTGCTCTCACGTCATCAAGAATATCCTTTGCTCCTCGTGCAAGCAGCGTTTCCGCTGCGTCTCTGCCAATTTTTTCAGGATCAGTACCTTCTCTTTTTTCCTGAAGAATAATTCTGCCATCAGGTGTTCCTACTAAAGCGGTAAGATGAATCTGTTCCTTTTCCATCGTGGCATAGCCTGCTATGGGTACGGAACATCCGCCTTCTACTGCTTTCAGAAAAGCTCTCTCGGCACGAACTCTCTGAGCTACTTCAGTTTCATGGATACTCTGCAGAAGAGAGATTACCTCATCGTCGTTGGCACGGCACTCAATACCGAGCGCACCCTGTCCTACCGCCGGCAGACAAAGATCGGGATCAAGAAATTCTGTAACCATTTCCGGGTCCCAGCCCATTCGTTCCAGGCCGGCCGCCGCTAAAATAATCGCATCATAATTTTCTTCCCTCAGTTTGCGGAGTCTCGTTTCAATGTTGCCGCGGATCCACTGAATCTTTAAATCAGGACGTTTCGCGAGAATCTGGGAGGACCGACGGAGACTGCTTGTTCCAACGACCGCTCCTTCCGGAAGCTCCAAAAACGGCACATGATCATTGGCAATATACACGTCTCTTGGATCCACCCGGTTCGTAATCGCACCTAACGTAAAATCATCCTGAAGCTCACCGGGCATATCTTTCATACTGTGTACGGCAAAATCAATTTCCCCATCCGTCATTGCCTGTTCAATTTCTTTTACAAACAGGCCTTTTCCCCCTACTTTAGAGAGAGTAACGTCCAGAATTTTATCGCCTTTTGTAACAATTTTCTTCATTTCAAATTCATACGGAGCGCCGGCACGCTTTAACGCGTCGATAACCCACTCTGCCTGCTTTATCGCAAGATTGCTTTTTCTTGTGCCTACAATAATTTTTCTCATGTCATCCTCCACAACGTCTATAGTATCTTCCTATTTCACAAATACCACATATGAAATTCGGTCAGTTCACTTGAAAGAAAATAGTTAGTCAACAGCAGTAAAAACCCAATAATATTTAACACGGCCATATTATAACCTCTTTGGTCCTTTACAGCCCAAAGATATAAATACCAGCTGTACACTAGCAGCAGAACAGCAGAAGCAATTACTTTAGCATCTGTCCAGGGCAGGGTTTGAAATTGAATACTTGCCCATATAAATCCTAAAATAATACCGAGCATTAACAATGGCACACCGGCCACGGTCGAGTAAAAAGTAAGAGTTTCCATTTTTGGCAGATTCTCAAGCCGGAGAAGCCGATTTCCCCATTTTTTTCTTTTCAGCAGCTTATGCTGCAGCAGATAAAGGCTGGAAAATGCAAAGCCAAGAGTAAAGGCAGCATAGGAAATAATAATTAACGTAACGTGAATAATTAACAGCTCAGAAATTAAAAGTTCGTTTAACTCATTAGGTATATCTCCGTCGGGAGCGAACAGGCTGAAAGCAAGCATCGCAAAGCCAATCACATTGGCAAAAAAAACGAGGAAATCTACACGGAACAATCGATTAATAATTAAGGAAAAGGTAACTAAAAGCCATGCATAAAAAAATAACCCTTCAAAGGGTGTAATAACGGGAAGTCTGTCGTATTGCACAGCTCTTATAATAAAAAATGAGGTCTGCAGCAGCCAGACAACAGTTAGAAGCCAGAAGGCAATGCGATTTGCCTTCCGGTTCGTCTGTAGAAAATCGAAAAAATAGCCAAGCAGGCTCAAACTATAAAGAACAATGGTTACGACATAAATAGTATTAGCTGCTGCAACCATCTACGATAACTCCTCTCATACTCGGAGAGTAACATCCTTTGCATAGGCGTACGGCAGCAAAGGCGGTTTTTTTTGTGCTATTTGTCTATCTTCTTCTATTTGTACATTCTTTTTATGCTGAATGCTCTCTACTTCTTTAGCAGAGGCAATTTCCTCTTCAAGAGCAAATATTTCTGTAAACAAAGCAAGGGACTGTTCAGCGTCAGGTTCAGCTGCCAGCTCTTTTGCACGCATGATAGGATCACGCAGCATTTGATTGACAATGCTTTTAGTGTGCTTACGAAGAATTTTACGCTCTCTTTCCGTTAAGTCGGGAAGCTTTCGCTCGATGCTGTCCATTGTATCAGCCTGAATAGAGACAGCTTTGCTCCGCAGAGCAGAAATGATAGGCACGACGCCCAGGGTATCCACCCATTCTTTAAACTGTAGAAGCTGGTCCTGCATCATGTCTTCTATTTTAGCTGCCGCAACTTTCCGCTCGGAAAGATTAGACTCCACGATTCCCTGAAGATCATCGATATCGTAAAGAAAAATATTATCAAGATCGTTCAGCTCCGGATCCAAATCTCTTGGAACGGCGATATCGATCATAAACAGCGGCCGGCCTCTGCGTTTTTTCAGAGCCATTTCCATCATTTTTCGATCGATCACATATTCCTTTGAACCCGTTGAGGAAATCACAATATCCGCGCTCTCGAGCGTCTGCTGAAGGTGATCCATTTCCAGCGCCCGGCCGAAAATCCGGTCTGCCAGTTCTGCCGCTTTGGAAAACGTTCTGTTTAAAACGGTTACTTCCGCTGCACCACTGGAATACAGATGACGGGCCGTTAGTTCACTCATTTTCCCTGCACCTAGAATCAGGACATTCTTATTCGAGAAATCCCCAAATATTTTATGGCCCAGTTCTACTGCTGCGTAACTTACCGACACGGCGTTATCATTAATTTCCGTTTCATTATGGGCTTTTTTCGCGAACGTAATAGCCTGCTTAAATAATTCGTTAAAAATAGTTCCTGTTGCTTCTGAGTCCTGGGCGGTAAAAAAGCTGTTTTTCACCTGACCGAGAATCTGTGTTTCTCCCAGAATCATGGAATCAAGACCGGTTGCCACCTTAAATAAATGCTGAATCGCAGCATCATTTTCACGTATCGTTAAATAAGGGCCGAACTCTTCTTTTGGAAGATCGAACCACTGGGAAAGAAATTGTTTAATATATTGGCGTCCCGTGTGAAGCTGATCAACCACAGCGTATACTTCCGTACGGTTACAGGTGGAAATAATAGTGCATTCCAGAATACTCTTCATTCCACTAAGGCTGTGAAGAGCTTCCGGCAGCGTTCCATCCTGGAAAGCAAGCTGCTCTCTGATCTCAACGGGGGTTGTTTTATAATCTAATCCTGCAACGAGAATATGCATGTATTGTTCACCCCTAATAAATAAGCTGCACTATTTCACAGAGAATGTAAGTATGTAACAGCATTTTACTTTTTACATACGCTTTCATACTCTTATAGTTATACCATTTTTTTCGTTCATATTAAAGAAGCTGAACGCTTTTCTTATTTAGAATAATTCTATTATAACATGATTTATTATAAACGAAAAAAAGAAATGTGAACAGCAAACGACATCTCGCTGCATAATTATTTTGCTCTAAGCCTGTTAATAGCACCCCATGCTTCTTCTTTACCCTGGCCGGTTTCCGAGGAAAACAATACGACCGAATCTTCTTTATGCAGGCCAAGCGTTTCTTTTATCTGCTTCACGTGCTTGGGTCGTTTATTTTTGGTGACTTTGTCCGCTTTTGTAGCAATTATGACAACAGGCAGCTCAAAATGCTTTAAATATTGATACATCCTCACATCTTCACCGCTTGGTGCATGCCTTACATCCAATATAAGAGTAACTCCGCAGAGCTGGTCACGTTCTCCTAAATACGTTTCAATCATTTTTCCCCATGCTGCGCGTTCTGTTTTGGAAACTTTAGCGTAGCCGTAGCCAGGAACGTCTACAAGCATCAGGATTTCATTAATTAAATAAAAATTAAGGGTTCTTGTTTTTCCCGGCTTGGACGAAGTTCTCGCCAGGTTTTTTCTATTAAGCAGGGTATTGATAAAAGAAGATTTCCCTACATTGGACCTTCCGGCCATGGCAATCTCCGGAAGATCCATTGTGGGATACTGTTCTTCAGCTACTGCACTTATTACAAGCTCTGCTTGATTGGCTTTCATTCTTTTTCCTCCAACGCGTGTTCTAATACTTCATCTAACTGGGAAACCGGTATAAAGGTAAGTCCTTTTCTAACGCTTTCCGGTATATCTTCCAAATCTTTTTCGTTGTCCTTTGGAATAATAATCGTTGTTAGCCCGGCTCTATGAGCGCTCATTGCTTTTTCTTTGAGCCCGCCTATCGGAAGTACTCTTCCTCTCAGCGTTATCTCTCCGGTCATTCCCACTTCTTTCTTAACGGGTTTGCCGGTGAAAGCAGAAATCAAAGCAGTAGCAATCGTGATTCCCGCCGATGGACCATCCTTTGGCGTAGCGCCTTCGGGAACATGAATATGAATATCATACTCCTTGTAAAAGTCCGGAGAAATACCTAATTGTTCTGCGTTGGCTCTCGTATAGCTGAAAGCAGCACGTGCAGATTCTTTCATGACGTCTCCGAGTTTACCGGTGAGACTTAAATCACCTTTTCCTTTTGCAAGCGATACTTCAATGGAAAGAACGGTACCTCCGGCTGTAGTGTATGCAAGTCCCATAGCCGTTCCTACCTGATTTTCTATCTCCGCCTGGCCGTAACGGAATTTAGGACGTCCAAGCATCTCTTCAATCGTATTTTCCGTAACAACGACACGCTTCTTCTCGCCTGCTACTATTTTCTTCGCAGCTTTCCGGCATACTTTAGCTATTTCTCTTTCCAGACTCCGGACTCCTGCTTCCCTTGTATAATAACGGATTAATTTCATCATGGAATCGTCTTTAATCTGTAGTTTGCTCTTTGTGAGCCCATGGGCTTCCAGCTGCTTTGGAAATAAATAGTCGATGGCAATACGCTCTTTTTCAAGCTCCGTGTAACCGGCAATCGGAAAATTTCCATACGGTCCAGAAGAGGCCCCGGTATAGCAGAAATGTTGTTTGCTGTCGTAATAAAAAGCACTTTCGACAGATCATACGTCTCTTCTATATAATGATCGCTGAATGAATTATTCTGCTCAGGATCAAGCACTTCAAGCATGGCAGAAGACGGATCTCCTCTGAAATCACTTGCCATTTTATCAATTTCATCCAGCAGGAACACCGGGTTGGTGGAGCCGGCTTTATTCATGCCCTGAATGATACGTCCCGGCATCGCTCCTACATACGTGCGTCTGTGGCCTCTAATTTCCGCTTCATCACGCACTCCGCCAAGGGAAACACGGACAAACTTACGCTCTAGTGCACGCGCAATCGATTTAGCCAGTGATGTTTTACCGACTCCCGGCGGACCGCTGATACAAAGAATAGGTCCTTTTAATGAGTTGGTAAGCTCCTGTACAGCTAAATGTTCCAGCACCCGTTCTTTTACTTTCTCAAGGCCGTAATGGTCCTCGTCAAGAATTTCATGGGCATGGTTCACGTCCAGACGGTCCGTTGTTTCTTCTTTCCACGGAATGGACGTCAGCCATTCGATATAGGTACGGATAACGGAACTTTCCGCCGCTGTGGACGGCATCTTTTCGTAGCGGTCCAGCTCTTTATAGGCTTTAGCCAGCACCTGCTCGGCATATCGGACTGTTCAATTTTTTCACGGAGTTCTCCAACTTCGCCGTCTTTACCGTCTTTGTCACCCAGTTCTTTTTGAATAGCTTTCATCTGTTCGCGAAGATAATATTCTTTCTGCGTTTTTTCCATTGATTTCTTTACCGTCTGGCCGATTTTTTGTTCCAGGCCGAGAACTTCTTTTTCATTATTTAAGATATCCAGAATACGCTGCAGTCTTTTCTTAACGGAAACCGTTTCCAGAAGTTCCTGCTTTTCAGCGACTTTCAAAGGAAGGTGGGAACTGACGATATCCGCGAATCGGCCCGGTTCTGCTATATCCTGAACGGACTGAAGGGTTTCTTTTGATACTTTTTTGGATAAACGGATATATTCTTCAAATTGCTCCAGGGCATTGCGCATTAATGCGAGTTCTTCAGAAGGATTGCTTTCCTCCACATTCGATAAAATCGACATTTCCACCTGAAAGTACTCTTCCTTTTGCGTAAACTTTTCAATTTTTGCCCGCTCCAGTCCTTCGACCAGCACACGGATAGTGCCGTTCGGGAGCTTAAGCATCTGCTTTACCTTTGCCATCGTACCTACCTGGTACATATCATCTGCACCAGGCTCATCTACTGATAAATCCACCTGGCTCGTGAGTAGTATTTCGCTGTCTTCCACCATAGCCTGCTCTAATGCCTGGACGGACTTGTCTCTTCCTACGTCCAAATGCAGCACCATCGTTGGGAAAACTAAAAGTCCTCTAAGTGGTAAAAGTGGTATCGTTCTATTGTTTGATTCTGTCAATTGTCAGCACCTCCGGTCTCTATCTCTATATAAGCTGTCATTCTATGTAATGAAACAGCAGGATAACTACCCTGCTGCAGTATATGCACAGTACTTTTATTTTATCCCACTCCTGCACGGTTGTCTAATGAAGCCGGCGTATTGAGTAAGAATGCTCTCATTTATAGAATTTGGCATTATATAGGAAAAACCGCTTTGGGATTCACTAAAACCCAAAGCGGTTTGACTTTCATTTGTAGTGTTACGCGCTTTCTTTTGGTTCACCTTTGAGAGGAACTATTTCGCCGTCTTTTGTTTTTAAAATTGGCGTAGCATCTCCGGTCACACATTCAGCTGTAATTTCACACTTGACCACTTCTTCTTTAGAAGGCAGATCATACATAACGTCCAGCATAATTCCTTCAATAATAGAACGAAGTCCACGTGCGCCAGTTTTTCTTTCAATTGCTTTAATCGAAATTTCGCGAAGCGCATCATCAGTAAATTCAAGTTCTACGTCATCAAGTTCAAGCAGCTTCTGGAACTGTTTAACAAGCGCATTCTTAGGCTGTGTCAAAATTTCAATCAGCGCCTGCTCATCCAATGTAGAAAGGCTGGAGATAACAGGAAGACGTCCGATGAATTCAGGAATAAGACCGTATCTTAACAGGTCTTCCGGAAGAATTCTGCTCATGTACTCTTCTTTTGCAAGCTCTTCTTTTTCCGAATCAGAACCAAAGCCGATTACTTTTTTACCTAAACGCTGTTTTACGATTTGATCGATACCGTCAAAAGCACCGCCGCAGATAAACAATACGTTGCTTGTATCAATCTGGATAAATTCCTGGTGTGGATGCTTGCGTCCGCCCTGTGGAGGAACACTTGCCGTCGTACCTTCGAGAATCTTTAGAAGAGCCTGCTGCACACCTTCACCCGAAACGTCTCTTGTAATAGATGGATTTTCAGATTTTCTGGCTACTTTATCGATTTCATCGATATAGATAATGCCTTTTTCTGCTTTTTCAACATCATAATCTGCGGCCTGGATTAATTTAAGAAGGATGTTTTCCACATCTTCTCCTACATAGCCGGCTTCTGTCAGAGAAGTAGCATCTGCAATCGCAAATGGCACGTTTAATACTCTGGCAAGCGTCTGTGCAAGAAGGGTTTTACCGCTTCCTGTAGGACCGATTAGGCAGATGTTACTTTTCGCAAGCTCTACATCATCAGTTTTCTTAACAGAATTAACCCGTTTGTAGTGATTGTACACAGCTACTGAAAGCGAACGTTTGGCTCGTTCCTGTCCAATAACATAATCATCCAGAATTTCGTTAATTTCAGAAGGCTTAGGAATTTCTTCAAATTCCACTTCTTCATCTGTACCCAGTTCTTCTTCTACAATCTCCGTACATAGTTCAATGCACTCATCGCATATATAAACACCAGGGCCTGCTACAAGCTTTCTGACCTGGTCCTGAGTTTTTCCGCAAAAGGAGCATTTAAGCTGACCTTTTTCTTCATTGAATTTAAACAATTCGTTCACCCCTTACATGTTTTTAAAGCTCATTATTATACTTACTATATGTTAGTCATAAAAGAGAGCAGCTTATCTATCAGCTGCCATTTATCTTTGATTTATGGCTAATTTATGAATTTATATCATGGACTGCATTGTATCATAAAATGAACATGAATATAAAACAATACGTTCTTCTATGTGTATCTCTTTTTTTAGTACTTATGTAGAAAACTGCCCTGAAAGTAATCGATACTTACAGGACAGCATTTCTTTATTATTCTTTCTCTTCTCCTTCTTCAGCTTCAGGCGCTTCTTCTTCCTTCTTTTCCACAGTTACACTGTGTTCAACAAGAAAGTCGATCGCTTTTTGAATGCGGAGGTCGCCTTTAATAGCGTCGTCTCCGCCCTGCATGGCAAGAAGATTTCTAATTTCATCTTTAGAGCGCTTGTACATTTCCGCCATTTTATCAAGTTCCGCTTCTACATCTTCATCAGATGCTTCAAGCTTCTCTTCATCGGCTACAGCTTCAAGCGTAAGGTTCATTTTCACACGCTTTTCAGCTTCTTCTTTGAACTGTTCTTTCATGCCTTCTTCATCAGAACCTGTCACCTGGTAGTACATATCCATAGACATGCCCTGGGACTGAAGACGCTGACTGAATTCCTGAAGCATACGGTCTGCTTCTGTGCTTACCATGGCCTCTGGAATATCAACAGAAGCATTCTCAGCAGCAAGCTCTACTACTGTATCTCTATCATGATGTTCTTTGGAGTGCTCTTTATCGTGCTCAAGCTTGTGCGCTACGCTGCTTTTTAATTCATCAATTGTTTCTGCTTCGTGCTCTTCCAGATCTTTAGCAAAATCATCATCAAGCTCAGGAAGTTCTTTGCGCTTAATATCATGAAGCTTAACTTTAAATACGGCTTTTTTACCGGCAAGATCTTCTGCATGGTACTCTTCAGGGAACGTTACTTCTACGTCCTGTTCAGCACCCGGCTTTAATCCGATTAACTGTTCTTCAAATCCAGGAATAAACTGGCCGGAACCAATTTCAAGTGAATGGTTCTCCGCCTGTCCGCCTTCAAATGGCTCACCATCAACGAATCCTTCAAAGTCAAGAATAGCAGTATCGCCTTCCTGTACTTCTCCATCTTCTACAACAGCAAGATCTGCCTGCTTCTCACGAAGCTGGTCAAGCTCTGCCTGTACTTCGTCTTCTGTAACAGTTACATCGAACTTTTCAACTTCAAGTCCTTTGTATGTGCCAAGCTTCACTTCAGGCTTCACGGTAACAGTTGCTTTAAAAATAACGTCTTTACCCTGCTCTACCTGATCCACATCAATTTCCGGTCTGTCCACCGGCTCAATTCCTGCTTCGTCAACAGCAGATGCATAAGCATCAGGAAGAACGATATCCAGAGCATCCTGGTATAATGATTCAACGCCAAAGCGCTGTTCAAAAATTTTGCGTGGAATTTTCCCTTTTCTAAATCCAGGAACGTTCACCTGTTTTCTTACTTTTGTAAAAGCCTGATCCAATGCTTCGTCAAATTTTTCTGACGCTACATCAATTGTCAGTACACCTTGATTTCCTTCTAATTTTTCCCAATTGACACTCATTTATTTGTCCCTCCAACATTCTTATATCCGTTTTTGACAACCACTACATTATAACATATCACTTAGCCATTTCAATCATAAAAGCCAATTCAGGCGCTGATACGTCTATATTGTTGTTAATTGCTTTTGAATCCTTTCATAATCGCGATGTACAGCCTGAAAATCATGAACGCTGACATCGTAGCTTTGGCATATTGCTTCCACCTGCATGTCATATCCGGACTGAACAGCAGCTTCATAATGAAGCATAGCAGAAAGAGCTGAAATCTGCACGGATGGCGGAAAAGGATAATAATACAGCAGCATCTGCTGAAGCAGATGAATAATATGCTGCATTAACGTCGGATCTTTTTCTCCTATAACCTGCTCAAGCGCAGCCGTGGCTTCCAGATAGGACGTACTGCTGTTAATATCCGGAAGCGTTTCAGGAGCAAACTCCCCCTGCCGGTTTAATTTATTTACTTCTATCGTTCTTTCTACTTCCCAGTCCTTTAATAACAGGACTAGAAAACTCTTTAAAAGAGGGGAAGTATGTTCACTTGTCAAAAGGGTCTGTATGTAAGGCAGAGACTGAAGCGAACGCTGCTGTTTTAATTCCTGAAGCACAGCCATCTTCTCTTCAGGAGAGCCGCTTCTAAGCATCGGTACCCATTCCGGCTCATTTGCTTCATATGTAATAGGAAGTCTGCTTTCTTCATTCGCTTCTATTATAGTACGCTGCATGTTTTTAGAAACCGTCAGCAGGTGTTCAAGTTCTTTTTTTAACTTGGACGGAATGTCTTCTTCAGCCATGACCGCTTCAAGCGTTACGATCACTTCTTCATACTGCTCCAGTTGAGCCAGCACAGAAACATAAACCTGGAGAATTTCGTAATAATCCCCGCTGTCTTTTTTCATCATTTCTTCAGCCAGAAGCCTGGCTTTCGTAAGCTGATTGGTTTCTGCATAAGCAAGGAGCAGGCCATAGGCAGCTTCTTCGTGCTCAGGATCGTGCATTAACGCTTCTTGAAAAAAAGACTCTGCCTCCGACTTGTCAGCCTGCTTTAATGCATGCAGCCCATCTGTAATCAATTTATCAACAGCCCCTGGAAATGGAACAATATTTCCTTTTTCTTTAAATGCATCCACTCATTTCCCCTCCCTTCTCTCTTCTATCGGTCTCTATCTAAAAATCATAATACCCGTCAGCAGCCATACAAAAAGGAAGACGGCCTTGTAGGCCGCCGTTTAAATCCCTCTTTGCTTTTCATAAGCATCAATATGATCTGCATACTGCAGTGTCAGGCTGATTTCGTCCCAGCCTTTCAAAAGCATTTCTTTCCAGTATGGATCAATTTCAAAACCGGCTTCAAAACCTTTGCTGTCCTGAATCGTTTGATGCTCCAGATCTACTTTGAGTTTATAATACTCTTCTTTCCCATTATCCATCAGTTCGTAAACCTGTTTTTCCGGAAGTCTTATTGTTAATATACCGTTCTTAAAACAGTTGTTATAAAAAATATCCGCAAAGCTTGGAGCAATAATAACACGAAAACCATAATCCTGCAGAGCCCACGGCGCATGCTCTCTTGAAGAACCACATCCAAAATTGTGATCTGCCAGCAGGACACTTGCTTCTTCTGCTTCCGGCTTATTTAATTCAAACGAAGGATCCGGCGTTCCGTCAGCCAAAAAGCGCCAGTCAAAAAACAGAAACTGTCCAAATCCTGTGCGTTCTACTCTTTTTAAAAATTGTTTCGGAATAATCTGGTCTGTATCAACGTTCACACGAGGCAGTACCGCAGTGTTACCCTCATGCACAATAATTGGTTCCATTTTTTATTACCCTCCTTTATTGAAGCGATGGTTTTTTTAAATCACGGATATCCACAAATCTGCCGGCTACTGCGGCAGCTGCTGCCATAGCAGGACTGACCAGGTGGGTGCGGGCACCTTTTCCCTGGCGGCCTTCAAAGTTACGGTTGGATGTAGAGGCACAGCGTTCTCCTTCAGGCACAAAATCCGGATTCATGCTTAAACACATGCTGCATCCAGATTCTCTCCATTCAAAGCCGGCTTCTAGAAATACTTTATCCAATCCTTCTGATTCCGCCTGCATTTTCACTGCCTGTGAACCCGGCACAACCAGAGCGCGGACGCCATCTGCTACTTTTCTGCCTTCTGCTATTTTCGCAGCGGCTCTTAAATCGCTTATTCTTGAATTTGTACAGGAACCGATAAATACATGCTGTATTTCTACCTCAGTCATTTTCATTCCCGGTTTTAAATCCATATAGTCAAGCGACTGCTGGATTGCTCTGCGGTCATGATCCGACTCAGCATTAGCAGGGTCAGGAATCTGCTTATGAATGCCGATTCCCTGAGAAGGGTTTGTTCCCCATGTCACCATAGGCTCGATTTCTTCACTATCCATCTCCACGACCGCATCGTACACAGCACCTTCGTCGGAAGCCGTGTCTCTCCATTCCTGGGCGAGCTTTTCAAAAGCTTCTCCGTCCGGTACTTTTTCACGGCCCTTCAAATAGTCAATCGTTACCTGGTCCGGACTGATCAAACCAGCTTTAGCACCTGCTTCAATCGACATGTTGCATATAGTCATACGCTCTTCCATAGTCAATCCCCGGATCGCTTCGCCGGTAAATTCAAGAACATGGCCCGTACCAAAGTCAACACCGTGCTTAGCAATAATACTTAAAATAATATCTTTTGCAGTAGCACCGGGATTAAGGCGTCCGTTTACACGAACCTCCATTGTTTTAGGCTTTGACTGCCAGA
The DNA here is from genome assembly GCF_023845525.1 of Sinobaca sp. H24. Taxonomy (NCBI): domain Bacteria; kingdom Bacillati; phylum Bacillota; class Bacilli; order Caryophanales; family Sporolactobacillaceae; genus Sinobaca; species Sinobaca sp. H24. Next base: position 47,339 of record NZ_JALBWT010000025.1, on the reverse strand, counting down.
TCGTCTGGGTGGCAAGTACGTGCTCTACTTCACTCGTTCCGATTCCAAACGCAAGCGCACCGAAGGCTCCGTGGGTGGAGGTATGGCTGTCTCCGCATACTATCGTTTTTCCAGGCTGGGTCAGCCCCATCTGCGGTCCGATAATATGGACAATACCATTGTTCGGGCTGTTAAGATCCGCAATATCAATACCAAACTCTTCACAATTGTTGGCAAGAGTTTCAATTTGTTTTTTTGCAATCGAATCTGTAATGGACATTCGGTTCTGGGTCGGTACATTATGATCCATTGTTGCAAATGTTAGATCAGGACGGCGTACTTTTCGACCAGCTAAACGAAGTCCTTCAAAAGCCTGGGGTGACGTTACTTCATGAACCATGTGCAAGTCAATAAACATAAGGTTCGGTTTACCTTTTTCGGACATCACTGCGTGCTTATCCCAAATTTTTTCTATTATCGTTTTTGGCTGCATCGAACTACACCCTCTCTATCTTTTATAATTTAGAACGCAGAGTTTCTATAACTTTCCGCGTTATTTCCGAAGTTGTTTTTACTGCTTCGCCTTCTCTGGCAATATCGCCGGTACGAAAGCCTTCATTGAGCACTTGATCTATAGCTTTATCGACAGCAAGTGCCTCTTCTGACAAACCAAACGCATATTTCAGCATCATGGAAGCAGACGAAATCGCTGCCAGCGGATTCGCTTTATCCTGTCCTGCAATATCAGGTGCTGAACCATGAACCGGTTCATACAAACCAGGTCCTTCAGCACTCATGCTTGCAGAAGGAAGCATTCCAAGAGAACCTGTAAGCATAGACGCTTCATCACTTAATATATCTCCAAACAGGTTTTCTGTAACAATAACATCAAAATACTGTGGATCTCTAATCAACTGCATAGCGGCATTATCAACCAGCATATGCTCTAATGCAACATCCGGGTATTCTGTGCTTATTTCCTCTGCAATTTCTCTCCAGAGCCTGCTTGTTTCCAATACATTGGCTTTATCCACAGATGTTTACTCTTCTGCTTCGCACCTGGGCAAGCTCAAAGCCTTTGCGGATGATTCTTTCTATTTCAGAACGGCTGTATATTAACGTATCCACAGCTATCGTTTCACCATTTTCTTCGCGGCGTTCCCGAGGCTCCCCAAAATACAGGCCGCCTGTCAGTTCACGCACGATCATTAAGTCTATCCCGGTAATCACTTCTTTACGAAGAGTGGAAGAATCAGACAGACTGTCAAATCCGATAACAGGTCGAAGATTGGCGAAAAGATCCAATTCTTTACGAATACGAAGAAGACCTTTTTCCGGCCTCATATCGCCACTCAGCTGATCCCACTTCGGACCGCCGACTGCGCCTAGAAGAACTGCATCTCCTGCTTTGCAGGCTTCAATAGTAGAAGCAGGAAGCGGATCATTGTGCTTGTCAATGGCGCTTCCCCCAATATCCGCATAAGCAAAGGAAAAGTCATGTCCGTATATCGTGCCGATTGTTTCAAGCACTTCCACGGCCGACTGCACGACCTCCAGGCCGATTCCATCTCCGGGAAGTACTGTAATATTTTTTTTCATAACAGGCTCTCTCCTTAGTGACAGCCGTTAAACGTGGATGGTTTCCATTTTCGTTTTGTCCCGGCTTGAACGATTCATAATTCTATTTACTGCGTTAATATAAGCCTTTGCAGAAGCTTCAAGAACATCATTTGCCGTGCCTCTTCCGGTAGTTTCTTCCCCGTCGAACTCAACCCGTACAAATACTTCTGCCAGCGCATCCCGGCCTCCGGTAATAGACTGGATCCGGTAGTCTTTCAACTTGATCTTTCTATCAATTATACGTTCAAGCGTATTATAGAGCGCTTCTACGCTTCCTGAGCCGGTGGCTGCTTCTTCTACAATTGAGCCGTCCGGTATTTTCATGGTTACGGTGGAAGTTGGTATATTGTTAGTTCCATAATTCACCTGAAGTGTTTCTACTTCATAATACTTTACAGCTTCGCCGGCTTTTTCCTCTGTCATCAAGGCAAAGATATCTTCATCAGTGATTTCTTTTTTCTTATCCGCCAACGACTTAAATGCTTTGAACACTTTGTTTAACTCATCTTCACTTGTGTTATACCCAAGATCAGTAATTTTTTCTTTAAAGGCATGACGTCCGGAATGCTTTCCGAGCACCATTCTATTGGCATGTACACCGACGAGTTCAGGAGTAATAATTTCATACGTTGTTTTTTCCTTCAGAACACCATCCTGATGTATGCCTGCTTCGTGGGCAAAGGCATTGTCTCCTACAACAGCTTTGTTGTTAGGTACGGCCATTCCGGTTAAGGAGCTTACAATCGTACTGCTGCGCTTAATTTCTTTGAGCGTTAATCCAGTCTCCGCATTATAATAATCCTGACGGATTCGAAGCGCCACGGCAATTTCTTCTAAAGAAGCATTACCGGCCCGCTCACCGATGCCGTTAATGGTACATTCCACCTGATCTGCACCTGCTTCAATGGCAGCAAGAGAGTTGGCTACAGCTAATCCAAGGTCATCATGGCAGTGTGCGGAAAGATTTGCTTTATCAATGTTCGGTACTGTTTTTTTCAGGTAGCTGAACATTTCAAAAATTTCTTTTGGTGTAATATAGCCGACGGTATCCGGAAGATTAATTACTTCTGCGCCTGCATCAATTACCTGTTCAATAATTTCTGCAAGAAAATGAATATCTGAGCGACAGGCATCCTCCGCAGACCACTGTACTTTTGCAAAACGTTCTTTTGCATATTTAACAGAATCAACAGCTGTGTCTATCACCTGCTGGGGGCTCATGCGGAGTTTATGCTCCATATGAATAGGCGAGGTTGCCAAGAATAAATGAATTCTTGGCTCCGCTCCTCCTTTTAACGCTTCCCACGACGTATCAATTTCTTTTTTGATGGATCTGGAGAGTCCGGTTACTGAACTGTTTTTAATCGTGTTGGCAATGGCCTGAACCGATTTAAAATCGCCTTCAGAAGCTCCTGGAAAACCAGCTTCCATGATATCCACTCCGAGCCTTTCAAGCTGGGTGGCTATCTGCATTTTTTCTTCAAAGTTCAAGTTCACGCCCGGTGATTGTTCTCCATCTCGAAGCGTCGTGTCAAAGACGTTAATTTTTCGCACTGCCCACCACTCCCTTAGATTGTTTGTTCACAAACGGCATCATGCCGCGGAGTTCCTTGCCGACTTCTTCAATCAAATGGTTGTTTTCTCTATCGTTTGTAGCATTGAATTCTGGACGGTTTGCCTGGTTTTCAAGAATCCATCCTTTAGCGAAACGGCCGGTTTGATATCGGTAAGAACGTCACGCATAGCCTGTTTAGTATCTTCTGTTACGATACGTGGGCCTGCCTGAAAATCTCCCCACTGAGCTGTGTCAGAGATAGAATAGCGCATTCCGGCCAAACCGCCTTCATACATTAAATCAACGATAAGCTTCAGTTCATGCAGACACTCGAAGTAAGCTACTTCAGGCTGATATCCGGCTTCAACCAGTGTTTCAAAACCGGCTTTTACCAATGCAGAAGTTCCTCCGCAAAGGACAGCCTGCTCACCGAATAAATCTGTTTCTGTTTCTTCCTGGAACGTTGTTTCCAGAACGCCTGCTCTTGCTGCACCGATCTGTTTTGCATAAGCAAGTGCTGTATCTTTTGCAGATCCTGTTGCATCCTGATATACAGCGATTAATGCAGGAACGCCTGCTCCATCTTCATACGTACGGCGGACAATGTGGCCCGGTCCTTTAGGAGCTACCATAAATACGTCCACATTTGATGGTGGAACGATCTGGTTAAAGTGAATGTTAAAACCGTGCGCGAATACAAGCGCCTTGCCTTCTTTCAGCTGTGGTTCAATTTCGTTTTTATAAATTGTTGGCTGGTATTCATCCGGAAGAAGGATCATGATAACATCCGCTTTCTCGGAAGCGTCTTTTACAGAAAGGACAGTAAACCCGTCTTCTTTCGCTTTATCCCAGGATTTTCCCTGGCGCAGGCCGATTACGACATCTACACCGCTCTCACGAAGATTCTGTGCGTGTGCGTGTCCTTGTGAACCATAACCTACTACTGCTACTGTCTTATTCTGAAGTACCCCTTCATTTACATCCCCGTTATAAAATACTTTAGCCATTTTTACATTCTCTCCTTTAGTGTTTGCAATTTTTTAGTTGATAACAGAATACTTTGGACTATCTATAACGCCTTTTTTAGTGTCACGCTTAAAGGCGGTAATCCCGGTTCTTGCCAATTCTTTAATTCCATAAGGTTTCACCAAATCAATCAGTGCTTCTACCTTGTCGTTATCGCCGGTAACCTGAATCGTAATACTTTCGCGGCTCACATCAATAATCGAGGCGCGGAACGGCTGAATAAGATCTGTTAATTCTCCACGCTGCTGCGGGGGAGAAAGCACCTTGATTAAGGCAAGTTCTCTCGCAACAATCGCTTCATCGGTTAGATCTCTTACTTTCAGCACGTCGACCTGCTTATTAAGCTGTTTAATAACCTGGTCGAGTCCCCGCTGATCGTCGACATTCATGACAAAAGTCATCCGGGACACCCGTGGGTTCTCAGTCATGCCTACAGTAATGCTTTCAATATTAAAATTACGCCGGGCAAACAGTCCCGTTATTCGGTTCATTACTCCGGACGTATTATTTACGGTTGCAACGATTGTTTTTCTCATGGTTTGATCCCCTCCATCTCATGGTGGCCTTTTCCTGGAGCAATCATTGGATATACGTTTTCTACTTTATGGACTCTGCAGTCAAGCAGAACCGGACCGTCATACGCAAGAGCTTCTTTCAGAATATCCTGCATTTCCGCGGGGTCTTCGATTTTCCATCCCTTAACGTTGTAAGCATCCGCCAGCTTTACGAAGTCCGGCTGAATAGGGAATAGTGAGTTGGAATAACGCTCTTCGTAGAAAAGCTGCTGCCATTGTCTTACCATTCCAAGAGATGCGTTGTTTACAATGATGATTTTTACCGGAAGGTTTAATTCCTGCAGAATCGACAACTCCTGCGCGGTCATTTGGAAACCTGCATCCCCGACAACGGCAACTACCGTTTTGTCAGGCTCTGCAAACTGGGCCCCGATTGCTGATGGAAAACCAAATCCCATCGTTCCGAGACCACCGGAAGTAACCCACTGATTCGGCTTAGGAAATTTGTAGAACTGGGCAGACCACATTTGGTGCTGACCTACATCTGTTGTAACGATCGCATCGCCGTTCGTTTCTTCATAAATCATCTCAATCAGGCGCTGCGGCTTTAACAGTTCATCATCCTCTGTATACCAGAGCGGATATTCCGCCTTCCACTTTTTAATCGTCTCTTTCCAATCACCGCATTCACAGTTCGTCTTCGCTTCTTCATTGAGCATTCGCATCGCTTCTTTAGCGTCTCCTACAATAGGAATATGCGTTTCCACGTTTTTACCGATTTCTGCCGGATCGATATCAATGTGGGCAATGGTGGCATATGGCGCAAAAGCATCAAGTCTGCCTGTAAGCCGGTCGTCAAACCTGGCACCGATATTAATTAATAGATCGGCTTCATGCAGTGCCATATTAGCTGAATACGTTCCGTGCATACCGCCCATTCCAAGAAATTGTTCATGATCCCCCGGGAATGCCCCCAGTCCAAGCAGCGTGCTCGCTACCGGTATCTGCTGATTCTCCGCAAATTCAAGTACTTCTTCCGAGCCGCCGGCATGTAGAATACCCGCTCCTGTTAAAATAACCGGTTTTTCAGCCTTTGCTACCGCTTCTGCCAGCTTACGAATCTGCAGCCTGTTCGGAATTTTTGTCGGCTGATAGCCTGGAAGATCGAGTGGTTCATCATAATTAAATTCACCAATCGCAATAGACACATCTTTAGGCAGGTCAATAAGCACAGGTCCCGGTCGTCCGGAGGTGGCAATGTGAAAAGATTCTTTAATAATATTTGGAAGGTCATTTACGTTTCTTACCTGAAAATTGTGTTTCGTAATCGGCATTGTTACTCCGATAATGTCAGCTTCCTGAAAAGCATCTGTTCCAATAACCGAAGTGGCTACCTGGCCTGTAATAACGACAAGCGGCAGCGAATCAATCATGGCGTCCGCGATACCCGTAATCACATTTGTGGCTCCCGGGCCGGAAGTAACAACGCATACGCCTGGTTTTCCGGACACTCTTGCATATCCTTCGGCAGCGTGAATAGCTCCCTGTTCATGCCGGGCAAGAATATGTCTGATCCCTGTGCGGTAAATTTCGTCATAAGTTGGCAGAATAGCTCCACCGGGATACCCGAAAATGACGTCTACTTTCTCTCTCGCTAATGCCTGGATCAGCATGCTCGATCCTGACATCTGCTGATTTTCCACCTTCAATTCACGACCATTTTCTTCTTTTACTTTTGTATTCACTGCTAGCCCTCCTTATTAGCCTATCGCTCTATCGCCCGGAATTTTTATACACAAAAAAATCTCTCCACTCCAATCAGCCTATAGTTATATAGGCCAAAGGGGCGAAAAGATTCTTTTCACGGTACCACCCTTATTTCGCGGTAAATCTTTACCGCCTCAGCAGTAATCCTTTTACGGATCACTCATTTGATAACATGTGAAGTGTGTGCTTCACACGGCCCGGATTAATAGTATAAACGTTCATCCAGGCGCTCAAAGGGGAGTTCATTCTCAGCGTTTACACCGTTTCTCAGCAATCAACGGTTCTCTGTAGTAATACGGTCTGACAACTACTTATCCTTCTCAACGCATTTCTATATATAATTATTAGGCTTTAACTTCATTTGCAGAGTAAATTTTCACACCGTCCTGTACAACTTTCCGGCGGAAGCCGTCCAGCAGCACATTCGTATGATATCCGGGTTTTCCGTCGCCGATTATCCGGCCGTCCACTTTAACAACTGCAATAACTTCTGCAGCCGTTCCGGTTAGAAATACCTCATCTGCTGTATATACATCATGTCTGGTAAAAGGTTCTTCTTTAAGAGTATAACCTAATTCTTCAGATAATTCCATAATCGCGGCTCTGGTTATTCCTTCCAGCGCCCCAATATAGCCGGGAGGCGTGTAAAGCGTATTGTTTCTAATAATAAAAATATTGTCTGCAGAACCTTCAGCTACATAGCCTTCGCTGTTTAGCATAAGGGCTTCGCTCACTCCTGCAAGTCCTGCCTCTATCTTAACGAGTATATTATTTAGATAATTTAATGATTTTACTTTCGGACTGAGCACATCCGGGCTGTTTCTTCGGGTGGCCACTGTTACAATATCAAGCCCATTTTCATAAAATTCCTTTGGGTAAATAGCCAGTTCTTCTGCAATCGCTATAATCTGCGGAGAAGAACATGATGCAGGATCCAGACCTAGATTTCCGACTCCCCTGGATACCACCAGTCTAATATAAGCATCCTGAAGATCATTTTTACGAAGGGTTTCCAATATAATTTCTGTCATCTCTTCAGAGGAATGGGGAATGTCCAGCATAATCGACTTGGCAGAATTATACAACCTCTTTAAGTGTTCATCAAGTTTGTATACATTGCCGCTGTAAACCCTGATACCTTCAAATACGCCATCACCATACAGAAAACCATGATCATAGACGGAAATTTTGGCATCTTCTTTTTTCACAAATTCACCGCTTAAATAAATCCACTGATTTTTCATCATTAACCACTCCTGATGTTTGAACTCAATATAAGGAACCATCAGGACTTTGCTTTCAAGTTACATCTTAGACGGTTCTATCTTTTATTTGTACACACGGAAAAGCCAAATGTATTTCCCCTGTATACAAACAGTGCGTTGAAATCCATATTACTCCGTTTGTACTGAAGGGTCAACCGTTTTTCGTAAATATTTTGACGATTCGTATTACTTTTCATTACAGCCGGGAAGACTAAACAGGAGGCTCCTAATGTATCCGCTTTTATTATATGCTAAAACAAAAAAGAACAGCATCTGCACAGATGCTGTTCGGAATATTAGTTTTGGTGTCCCAGGCAGGATTCGAACCTGCGACCGACGCCTTAGAAGGGCGTTGCTCTATCCTGCTGAGCTACTGAGACATTATATGTTCTGTCGTTTTTCACGACAAGATTTATATTAATATATCTTCACGATAAAGTCAATGCAGTTTGTAAAGAAACTTGCAGTTCACTTCAACTATTTAACAGGAACTGTCCCTTCCGTATCTAAATATAGATACGGCGGAACCCAGGCATTTTTATTATAGAAAAAAATGCCCGGACAGCTCTTCTACTTCTTTTCCGGAATGTTCTTCATAAAACCTCACATTTGCTTCTGCCGGTGCAGGAAATTCTACGACAGCATATGTTTTCTCCATCCGCGTCCTTGGCATCAATAAGCTGCCGGGATTTACAAACAGTCGGTTTTGGTAGACTTCAGCCGCTGCTATATGACTATGTCCGCTGCAGACAAGGCTGGCACCGTTTTTTTCTGCCTCTTTCGCTATAGGTTTAATATCGCTTTTTACGTTCAGCAGATGGCCGTGGGCGGCATATATTGTAATGCCCTCCACTTCAACGGATACCTCCGTAGGAAATTGACCCGGCGTATCCACATTCCCTTCAACAATATGAATGCCCGAGAGAATTTCGTCATCCCGGAGGAGCTCGGAGTCCCCACAGTGAATGACAGTATGAACTTCCTCCCTGTGCCGCTCTAATACACGCTGCAGTTCTTTTTTGCTTCCATGTGTATCGCTTACGATTAATGCTTTCATTCCATTCCCGCCTTTATTCATTCATTGTGTTGGAAATATAGTCTGCAGCCAGCTTTAACGCTTTGCCACGGTGGCTGATTTCGTTTTTTTGTACGCTGGAGAGCTGGGCCATCGTTTTATTGTAGGAGGGCAGAAAAAATACAGGGTCATACCCGAATCCGTTAGCGCCTTCTTTTACAGGATGGATGACTCCGTCACAACTCCCTCTAAACGTGATTGTTTTCTCCCCGGGAACGGCTACTGCAATTACACAGACAAATCGTGCCGTTCTTTCTTCCTCGGGAACGCCGTTTAGTTCCTGGAGCAGCTTATTTATATTCTCTTCATCGTTTTTTTGAGGGCCGGCATACCGGGCAGAATACACCCCAGGCTCCTGATTGAGGGCGTCCACTTCAAGACCCGAGTCGTCCGCCACTGCCATGCATCCAAACATCGAAGCGACCGCTTCTGCTTTTGCTGCAGCATTTTCTTCAAATGTGATTCCGTTTTCGGGATATCTGCAATATCATAATCAAGAAGTGATTTTACATTCCACCGATCCTGCAGCATATCGTTAAATTCAGCAATTTTTCCTTTATTCTTTGTAGCAATAATAAGTGTTTTCATTTTATACTTCCTTTGTTTCATCTTTTTGGAAAGGCAGAATTTCCTTTAGTGCTTCAGCCTGAACTAAAAAAAGTTCATCCGCTCCCTTTTCAGCCAGATCGAGCATTGCGTTAAGCTGGGCTCTTGAATAGGTAGATTCTTCTCCGGTTCCCTGCAGTTCCACAAGTTCCCTGTCGCCTGTCATAACAACGTTCATATCAACCAATGCTGCGGCGTCTTCTTCATAGCATAAATCCAGTAGAGCACGCTCTTCTTTATCGATACCGATTGATACGGCACAGAGGTAGTTTGTTATTGGCAGAGACTTAATTTTCTTTTTCTTCACATGACCCTGCAGCGCCATAACCATCGCTACATATGCACCCGTTATAGAAGCCGTTCTCGTGCCGCCGTCTGCCTGAATAACATCACAGTCTATCCATATTGTTCGTTCGCCAATACGCTTAAATCTACTACCGATCGAAGAGAACGGCCGATTAAACGTTGAATTTCCATTGTTCTTCCGGTCAATTTTCCTTTTGCTGCTTCTCTAATATTTCTTTTGGCTGTGGCTCTTGGAAGCATCGAATACTCTGCAGCAATCCAGCCCTTGCCTGAATTTCTTAAAAAAGGAGGCACTCTATCTTCAATGCTTGCCGTACAGATTACTTTTGTATCGCCGACAGTAATTAGTACAGAACCTTCCGGATGCATTAGATAGTCTGTTTCTATCGTTACGGGTCTTAATTCATTTTCTTGTCTCTGGTCAATACGGAACATACTCTTTCCCCTTTTGCTGCTCTCTATTTTTGCGCGCTTGTTTTGCTTAATTGTATTGAATATACAGCCAGTTCATCATTCTGCAGCCATTCTTCTGCCATTTCTTTAAACGATTCTGCCGGGCCTGTAGTGTAATAAATATTGTCCTCCAGTGCTTCTTCCGAGGCTAAATCGTTATTGTAATGCAGGATGGTGCTAACTTCTCTGGCCGTTTCATCTCCCGAGCTGATTAAAGAGATGCTCTCTCCTACTACTTCCTGAATTAGTTCCTGCAGCAGAGGATAATGGGTGCATCCAAGAATCATCGTATCAAAAGAGGAAGATAGTAACGGCTGGAGCGTATTTGTAATTACCTCAATTGCTTCTTCTTTATCGGTATAGCCATTCTCCCACCAGGGGAACAAACGGCGGACAGGAAATACTATCTACCTTTACATTGGCATTAATCGTATGCAGCGCTTCGTTATAAGCCCGCTTGCAATGGTACCCTCTGTACCGATAACAGCTACATGATTGTTCGCCGTCACTTTTAAGGCTGTAATAGCTCCAGGCTGAACTACGCCAATCACCGGAATCGTAAGCGATTCTTTCACTTCCTCCAGAACTACCGCAGTAGCTGTATTACAGGCAATAATAAGCATTTTTATGTTTTCTTCAAGAAGCCGGTCTATCATTTCCCATGTATATGCCCTGACTTCTTCAACAGGACGTGGGCCGTAGGGACATCTGGCAGTATCGCCTATGTATACCATCCTCTCCTTAGGAAGCTGTCTTGAGATTTCTTTCGCTACAGTGAGGCCTCCCAGCCCCGAATCAATTACTCCAATCGGTCTTTCCACACTTTTCCCTCGTTTTCTGTTAGAAGTTGTACATAATTATTTTTGTATCGGCTGGTTCTTTATCTGCTGTATCTTTTAACTGATTCATTTTTTCCTGAAGAGCTGCCATCCCCTGTTCAATTGATATTACCTCTTCAGGCGACATTTCAGACAACACGCCTTCTAAATAAATCTGGCGTTCATTAATCACATCTTTAATAATAACGGTTCCCTTTTCTAAAAGGTGAATTCTTACTACGCGGCGGTCCTTCTCGTCTTTCACACGTTCTACCAGTTCGTTTTTTTCCATCCGGTCAATCAAATCAGTAGTCGTGCTGCACGCTAAATACATGCGCTGAGAAAGTTCGCCGATCGTCATATCCCCCTCTTCCTGAAGCCACTGCAGAGCGACAAACTGAGGAGGTGTTATAGGGAATTCATTAAGAATTTCTCTTCCCTTCTGCTTTACGATGTAGGAAACATGCCGAAGCGACTTTTCGATTTGAGACACTTGCTGTCGATTCACCACTGTTTTCCTCCCTTCCTTTCGGGTCTCTGTATATTTTCGCTTGTTTCGCTCTTTATTGCAAGTCGTATGAAGCAAAATCAAGCGTGCTGTATCTATCATGTGACGGTTATTGGACATAGAAAAAAAGCTGCCCCGGAAAGAGGCAGCTTTTTATTACATTTCTTCTGTAATAAATCCACGCTTTTGAACCAGCTCAGCAATTTCAGCAGAAGTAGACAGCGTCATCGCTTCTTCCACTAATGATTCTGCTTCTTTCTTTGAAAGCTGGCGGATCTGGCTTCTTGCCGGAAGTACCGATGTTGCACTCATGCTGAACTCATCGAGCCCAAGTCCGAGCAGAAGGGGTACAGCTGTTGGTTCTCCAGCCATTTCTCCACACATTCCGGCCCATTTGCCTTCTTTGTGAGCTGCATCGATAACGTTCTTTACGAGTCTGAGAATCGCCGGATGATACGGCTGGTATAAATGAGCTACCTTTTCGCTCATCCGGTCTGCAGCCATCGTATACTGAATCAAATCGTTTGTTCCAATGCTGAAGAAATCTACTTCTTTGGCAAAAATTTCTGCCGCCGCAGCAGTAGACGGAATTTCCACCATGATGCCGATTTCAATTGCATCACTGACTTCAGTGCCGCCGGCCGTAAGCTCTTCTTTTACTTCCTGTAGAATAGCTTTGGCCTGTCTTACCTCTTCAATAGCAGCTACCATAGGAAACATAATGCTCAATTTCCGTAGGCGCTGGCCCGTAGAAGAGCTCTCAGCTGTGTTTTGAACATGTCGGTTTTTTCGAGGCAGAGACGGATAGCACGGAAACCGAGAAATGGATTCATTTCCTTAGGAAGATCTAAATACGGAAGCTCTTTATCTCCACCTATATCAAGCGTGCGGATAACCACACGTTTGTTATCCATTTTTTCCAAAACAGACTTATAAGCTTCAAACTGCTCTTCTTCTGTAGGCAGTTCATCGCGTCCCATATAAAGAAATTCTGTACGGTAAAGGCCGATGCCTTCTGCGCCGTTTGCAAGAACACCTTCCATGTCCTGAGGCGTGCCGATATTAGCAGCAAGCTCTACATGATGATCATCTTTCGTTACAGACGTTTCATTAATAAGCTTCGCCCATTCCTCTTTTTGGCGGCGAACGCCTCTTTTTTCTCCTTGTATTCCGCAATTGTCTTCTCATCAGGATTAACAAGTACAGTTCCCTCTAATCCGTCAATAATGACAAAGTCACCGGTTTGAACAGAAGAAGTAGCTTCTTTTGTTCCAACGACAGCAGCAACTTCCATAGATCTTGCCATGATAGCCGAATGGGAAGTTCTTCCCCGATATCGGTGGCAAACCCTTTAATGTATGCCAGATTAAGCTGCGCTGTGTCAGAAGGAGTCAAGTCTTCTGCAATAATAACTGTTTCTTTATTAATCTCAGCAAGACTTGTGTTTTCCATGCCAAAGCAGATGAAGCAGTACCCGCTTTGATACGTCTTTAATGTCTGCAGCGCGTTCTTTTCATATACTCATTGTCCATGCTCTCAAACATGGAAACGTACATGTCGGATACTTCTTTCATGGCAAATTCAGCATTAACACCTTCTTTGATCTTTGCTTCTACAGCATCGATCAGTTCCGGATCTTCCAAAACAAGCAGATGGGCAGAAAAAATCTCTGCTTTATCTTCGCCCATTTCTTTTAAAGTCTTATCTTTTATTAAAGTAAGTTCTTCTTTAGCAGTCGCTACTTGCTTTCTTGTAACGGGCTGCTTCTTCTTCCACATCGGAGACGGACTTTTTTTGAATATCCATATCAGCTGCTCCAGTATAAAGGCCGGTGCCATGGCGATGCCTTTAGAAGCTGCAATTCCTGTCAGGCTCTGTGACATTACTCCCCAAGCCCTTCCTTTACTACTTCTTCAATAGCATTCATTGCTTCATCTTCGTCAGATCCATCCGCCTTGATTGTTACTTCAGCACCTTTGCCTACTCCAAGGGACATAACTCCCATAATGGACTTAAGGTTTACGGACTTGCCATTGTACTCTAATGTAATATCAGAGGAAAATTGGCCCGCTTTGTTTACCAGCTGTGTAGCAGGGCGTGCGTGGATCCCAGTATCGTTCGTAATATTGAATGTTTTTTCTTTCATGTCAAATTCCCCTTTTCTTTACTTTCATTTATATCGCTTTCATAAACATACTAAGTATTGACCCTGGCGGTCAAGTAAAAGATAAATAGTTTGTTCACGAAAAGCCGGCAGAGCAGCGCCAGGTGATTAAAAAAAGCATGAGTAATGCAGCTGAAAAACCTCTGTATTCTGCAGATAATACAAGGGACTCATTCAGCTTTACCCTACTCATGCCTGATCTAATCAGTTACACGCTTATTTACCGCCGCAATATTGAGCGAATATTTATCCAACAATTATTTTAAAACACTTGTCATTTCTCTAGACAAGCAACTTATTGTAAAAGAAATGAAATAATCCCGGCGTTCACTGAAGGCTGTTCATTCGTTCTTTATCGTCATCACTCCACGGAAGAGAGGAGCCGGTTCCTTGGATATCTGGACGACCGCTCCCCTGCCTGTTAAGCAGTTCTCACCGTTTTTGTTTTTCACTAAATAATGCACATCCGCGGAGCTGTTGCCGATACGGGCTATTTTCATATAGATGTTCAATGATTCATCAAAGTATACCTGCTTTAATATAGATCACAGTGCATATCCGCTACTAACAATCATTTTTTCGGAATCCGGAGCCAGCCACTGCTGCATTAAGCCTGCTTTTTTAAAAAATTCAAGTCTGACCTCTTCAAAATAAACAAATGCATTCGTATTGTTCAGGTGTCCGAAAGCATCAGTCTCCGAGAACCTTACTTTTGTTTCATTGTAAAAGGAGAAATCTTTCTCCCACTCTGTCCAATCACCGATATAAGATGGGGTACCCATATAGCTGCTCCTTTTTTGTACGTCTCGTATTTTTGCTGCATAAGAAAAACCGGCGCAGATATAATCCGCACCGGCCAGGGTTCAATGATTATTGTCACTGCCGAAAAAGCTCTTAAAGGACTGAATGTTTGTGTCGCGGTTAAGCGCAGCGATAGAAGTGGTAAGAGGAATCCCCTTCGGGCAGGACTGCACACAGTTCTGTGAGTTACTGCAGCTTGATATGCCTCCATCTCCCATCAGCTCTTTTAAACGTTCTTCTTTGTTCATTTCACCGGTTGGATGAGCATTAAATAATCTCACCTGGGAAAGAGCTGCCGGTCCAATAAAGTCAGAATTATCGTTAACGTTCGGGCAGGCTTCCAGACAGACACCGCACGTCATGCACTTTGATAATTCATAAGCCCATTGACGCTTGTTTTCTGCCATTCTTGGTCCTGGTCCAAGGTCATATGTTCCATCAATCGGAATCCATGCTTTGACCTTTTTAAGAGAATCAAACATCCGTGACCGGTCAATTTGAAGATCGCGGACGACAGGAAATGTTTTCATCGGCTCCAGGTGAATCGGCTGCTCAAGCTGATCGACAAGCGCTGTGCAGGACTGGCGCGGTTTGCCATTGATTACCATAGAACAGGCTCACAGACTTCTTCGAGACAGTTCATATCCCAGATAACTGCAGATGTCGGATTACCCTGGGCATCTACCGGGTTTCTGCGGATTTCCATAAGTGCCGAAATAACGTTCATGTTCTGTCGGTAGGGAATTTCAAATTCCTGTTTATATGAAGGTTCGTCCGGTCCTTCTTGTCTTGTGACAACAAACCGGATTACTTTGTTTTCGGTCTTTTCACTCATTAACTTCCGGCCCCTTCCTTTTTACCTGCTTTTTTCTGGGAGTAGTCGCGTTTACGAGGCTTAATAAGAGAAACGTCCACTTCCTCGTATTCAAAATCAGGTCCCTTTTTCGCAGGGTTGTACTTCGCTTTTGTTGTTTTCAAAAACTCTTCGTCATTACGATCCGGGAATTCCGGCTTGTAGTGGGCTCCACGCGGCTTTCGTTTCTATGGTAGGCACCTCGTAACAACTCTGGACAGGTTCAGCATTCCTTTCAGCTGGCGTGTGAAAGAGGCCCTGGTTGCTCCATCTGGACGTATCATTATATTGATGTTTTCCCAGCGGTCCATAAGTTCCTGGATTTTTTCATCTGTTTTGAGGAGCTTTTCATTGTCACGAACAACCGTTACGTTGTCCGTCATCCATTCACCGAGTTCTTTATGAATCACATAGGCATTTTCTTTGCCGTCCATGTTCATAATTTTTTCAAACTCATCTACTTCCTTCTGCTTGGAACGGTCAAAAATTTCGCTGCTCATATCCTCAGCAGATTTCTCGAGCCCGTTCATATATTCCACCGCTTTAGGACCTGCGACCATTCCACCGTAAATAGCGGAGAGAAGCGAATTTGCACCTAAACGGTTTCCACCGTGCTGAGAGTAATCACATTCGCCGGCAGCGAATAAGCCGGGGATGTTGGTCATCTGGTCATAATCGACCCACATGCCGCCCATTGAATAGTGTACGGCAGGGAAAATTTTCATTGGCACTTTACGAGGGTCATCGCCCATGAACTTTTCGTAAATTTCCATGATGCCGCCAAGCTTAACATCAAGTTCTTTGGGATCTTTATGGGATAAGTCAAGGTATACCATGTTTTCACCATTGATGCCAAGCTTCTGCTCTACACAGACATCGAAGATTTCACGGGTGGCAATGTCACGCGGAACAAGGTTACCATATGCCGGGTATTTTTCTTCAAGGAAATACCACGGTTTTCCGTCTTTGTATGTCCATACACGACCGCCTTCTCCACGTGCTGACTCACTCATAAGACGGAGTTTGTCATCTCCTGGAATAGCGGTAGGATGAATTTGAATGAATTCTCCATTGGCGTAATAAACGCCCTGCTCATAAAGAGCTGCAGCTGCATAACCGGTATTGATCATGGAGTTGGTTGATTTCCCGAACATAATTCCAGGGCCGCCGGTAGCCATGATAACCGCATCTCCACGGAACGTCTCTACATCATGAGAGCTCAGATTCTGTACGGTTACCCCTCTACAGGTGCCTTCATCGTCAAGAACAGCAGAAAGAAATTCCCAGCCTTCATATTTATTAACAAGACCGGCTGCTTCGTAGCGTCTTACCTGCTCGTCCAGCGCATATAAGAGCTGCTGTCCGGTCGTTGCCCCAGCAAATGCTGTGCGGTGATACTGGGTGCCGCCGAATCTTCTGAAATCAAGCAGTCCCTCAGCTGTCCGGTTAAACATAACTCCCATACGGTCCATTAAATGAATAATTCCTGGTGCCGCTTCTGTCATTGCTTTTACCGGCGGCTGGTTGGCAAGAAAGTCGCCTCCGTATACTGTATCGTCAAAGTGCTCCCACGTAGAATCGCCTTCCCCTTTTGTGTTAACAGCGCCGTTAATTCCGCCCTGGGCACAAACAGAGTGCGATCTCTTCACAGGAACAATAGAGAATAAATCCACTTGAATGCCTGCTTCTGCTGATTTGATTGTCGCCATAAGGCCGGCCAGACCTCCACCGACTACAATAATTTTGCCGTTACTCATAATTGACCCTCTCCTTAATTAATTGACAGTCTAAGGACTTATACAAATGCAAAAATGGCTCTTAATCCAACGATTGTTAATACAACGAACAGACCGATTGTTGCATAAGTGGAAATCTGCTGGGAACGTGGTGTTACTGTAATGCCCCAGGTAACCATAAATGACCATAGACCATTGGAAAAGTGGAACGTTGCTGCTACGACACCAAGAATGTAGAAAACAAGCATGAACGGGTTACTTAGTATTGAAGCCATCATATCATAATTTACTGTTTCCCCAAACATAGCTGCAATTCTCGTTTCCCATACGTGCCAGGTAATAAAGATAAGTAAAATACGCCGGTAATACGCTGGAGCAGAAACATCCAGTTACGGTAATATCCAAACCGCTTTGTATTCGCTTTTCCTTGAAAAACGATAAACAAACCGTAGATAGCATGAAACAGAATTGGAAGAAAGATAATAAAAATTTCCAGAAAATAGCGGAAAGGCAGCTGCTCCATGAAGTGCGCAGCCTGATTAAAACCTCGGCTCCACGGGTGGCAAAATGGTTCACGACAAAGTGCTGGATTAAAAACAATCCGATGGGATGACTCCAAGCAAAGAATGAAGTCTGCGGTTAAAAATTCACGGTTTTCAGCCATGCAAATATCCTCCTAAAATTATTCCATTTTTGTTGGTGATTCCTGATGTAACGTCTGCTTTTTCACCATCCCTTTCAGACCGAATAGAAAATGCCCCACAAAATAAAACAGCCCATGTACAAAGCTGTTTGGTTGTCACCTTATGTAATGGAACAAAAAACAAAGCGGTCATTCTCAAGTTCGTTGCCATTTAGAAAAACGAAAGCAGTGCCGGATACGTACTCATTTATCCATTTTACGTTTTTCGTAATCACAGCGCGCATTGTACTTCAACACATTTATTGTACTCCCACTTTTACAGTGAGTCAAGAAAACGGATACATGTCTTTATAAACAAAATATACAAAAACCCCCTGTCCCCAAATGGTAATTTAAAGGGAAAGGAGGTTTTTTTATTATCTATTAACCTATAATCATACGCTCTGTTGGATATTTATAATAAGACTTCGTTTCTTTTCTTTTTACAGAGAGCAGAAAGGCAAGAATACCTACCCGTCCGACAAACATCAACAGCATCAGCACTAACTGGCTTGGTCTTGATAAATCATCTGTAATGCCTGTGGTTAAGCCCGCACGTACCAAATGCCGAACTAACTTCAAAGATAATATCAATCAGCTCTACGTTTGTATTATTCTGCTCAAGTGCACTAATACACAGCACGGCGGCGAATACCCCTACGAGAAAAAATGACAAAACAATGAACGCTTTTTGTTTATCCTCCGGGTGAACCTGCCTGCCGAACACTTTTACTTCTTCTTTTCCCAGAGCGAAGCTGCGGATTGTTAAAAACATGACAGCCAGCGTAGTTGTTCGCAGGCCTCCTCCCACGCTTGATGGGCTTGCTCCAATAATCATCAGCGAGGAAACAAACAAAAGCGTAGGAAGAGAGTAAGCCGACACATCCATTGTTGATAAACCCGCACTTCTGGAAGAAGCTGAATGAAAAATAGCGGAAGATACCTGCTGATGCCAGGCCATTCCCTGATAATACACATTCGCTTCGAGCAGCAGAATGCCGATCACACCTATAATAAACACGAGAAAGTAAGTAGTAACCGTTACTTTAGTAAACAGGCTGAAACGGAAGTCTTTATTATTGGAAGAAAGATATTCTCTAACTTCCATCAGCACAGGAAATCCGATGGCGCCTGCAAATATAAGAAGAACTACTATCAGCTGTACATAGTAATCATCTGCAAACGGGATCAGCGACTGTCCGGTCACATCAAATCCTGCGTTCGTAAAGGCAGTTAAAGCGCCGAACGCCCCTTGATAATAGGCCTGGCCGATCGAGTCGAAATACTGGATATAATAAGTTCCCAGAATAAAAGCCCCAACTGCTTCAATAGCCAGGGCCAGAAGAAGAATATTTCTCATCAGCTTTACCATACCGGAAAACTGGTACTGATTCTGATCCACCATAATAAGCAGCCGCTGGGACAGGTTAATTTTCCTGCCTAAAAGCATCCATACAAAAGTTCCGAGAGACATTATACCAATGCCGCCCACCTGCATGGCCATTGCCAGAAAAAACACACCCGTGTAGCTCAGCGTTTCCGTACGTTGATAACGGTCAAGCCGGTTACGCTTACTGCCGAAACAGAAGTAAACAAGGAGTCCAGGTAACCAAGCTCCACCCCGGGATTATGGGATACCGGAAGCCACAGCAGAACACTGAATATAAGCATGGATACTATATATGAAAAAATGATCATTCTAAAAGGAGTCATAAATGCGCTGGTAAATTTTTTCATGCCTCAACCTCCGCTGGATTTCGGACATCAGTATATCATTTATGCTTTTTATAATCTATAGAGATTTCAGCTTCAAGCCTGTATAATAAAGACAGAAAAGGAGGCCATTATGTCAGACACTAACAGCACTTCCCCTGAATTTGGCTATGCTCTGCTCAGAGAAACGCTTCTGCCGGAACTTTTGGGGCATGACGAGCCTGAAATATTATACTGGGCCGGGAAATCCCTTGCCCGTAAATACCCGTGTGACTCTATAGAAGAAATTATGGAATTTTTTAACAAAGCCTACTGGGGAGAACTTCAGCTTATTCATGAAAAAAGACGGGAGCTGCAGTTAAAGCTTCAGCCTACCAATGATACATATTCATTTTTACTCGAGGCGGGATTTCTCGCCGAACAGCTGTCTGAATTAAAGAATGCTGCTGCTGAAACATATATGGACGAAAAAAAAGAAGATCATATTTTTTATATCCGCTGGGATAAAGAATAGCACAGGAAAAAGGAACCGCCGCAGATAAAAATGCAGCAGTTCCTTTTTATTTAGGTGCCGGTGCTTCGTGAAGCCGTTTCAACAATTCCCTGGAGACGCTGTCCGGTATTGCAATGGCCCGAAAATCGTCTACCGTAGCTTCTTTCATATTTTTCATTGAGCCAAAGTGTTTCAAAAGAGCCCGTTTACGTTTTTCACCGACACCGGAATGTCATCCAATGCGAAGAAAACATTTGTTTTTCCTCTTGTCTGCCGGTGAAATGTAATAGCAAAGCGGTGGACTTCGTCCTGGATACGCTGCAGAAGATAAAATGAAGAGCTGTTCCGCTTGAGCGGTATGACGGCAGGCGGGTCTCCCATAATGAGTTCGGACGTATGTGTTTGTCATTCTTCGCCATCCCTGCTACCGGCACATTCATGCCCAGTTCATCTTCTATCACACTCAGCGCAGCACTAAGCTGCCCCTTGCCTCCATCCACCAGAATAAGGTCCGGGAGCGGCTGTGATTCTTTCAAAAGACGGGTATAGCGGCGCCGTATAACTTCTTTCATGGAAGCATAATCATCCGGGCCGGTAACACTTTTCACTTTGTATTTCCGGTATTCTTTTTTGAAAGGCTTTCCGTCCATAAATGTAAACCATTGCCGCTACCGGATCGGTGCCCTGAATGTTGGAGTTATCAAACGATTCTATTCGGTGCGGCATATCAATCTGCATAGCTTCTGCCAGCTCTTCCACCGCTTTTACCGTCCTTGCTTCATCGCGCTCAATAAGAGAAAAACGTTCTTTAAGAGCATGGGCTGCATTGCGCTCTGCCAGCTCCACCAGCTCTTTTTTCTTTCCCCGGGCAGGCTGTACGACTTTTATCTCTAACAGCTGAGCAGCCATTTCCTGATTGATCCCTGTTGGAATAAATACTTCCTTCGGCTTTAGATGATCTTCCCTGAGATAAAACTGGCCCAGAAACGTCAGGAAATCTTCTTCCGGTTCCTGATAGTAGGGGAAAACGGATACGTCGCGCTCGATCATTTTTCCGCTGCGGATGAAAAAAACCTGGACACACATCCAGCCTTTATCGACAGAATAGGCAAAAATATCACGATTGATCGTATCATTAATGTTCATTTTTTGTTTTTCCATGACGGAATCAATGTGGTGAATCTGATCGCGGAGCTCCTTGGCTCTCTCAAAATTCAATTCATCTGAAGCCGTATGCATTTTCACACGCAGGTCTTCTTTCACCTGCTGGTGGCCATTATTTAAAAACTTCGTGATATCCTGCACCATTTTCTGATTGGTTTCCCTGGATACATCAAATTCACAGGGGGCAAGACACTGCCCTATATGATAATAAAGGCAGACTCTGTCCGGCATCGTCCGGCATTTCCTCATAGGATACAGGCGGTCGAGGAGCTTTTTGGTTTCGTTGGCTGCACCTGCATTAGGGTAAGGGCCAAAATATTTGGCGCCGTCTTTTTTTATTTTCTCGTTGTAATTAAACGGGGATGTTCTTCTTTTGTGATTTTAATGTAAGGATAGGATTTATCATCTTTTAGCAGTACATTGTACTTCGGTTCGTATTTCTTGATTAAATTCATTTCCAGAATCAGTGCCTCAAGGTTGGACGACGTAATAATATATTCAAAATCTTCTATTTCTCCAACGAGCCGCTGGGTTTTTCCATCGTGGGAACCAGTAAAATAAGATCTGACCCTGTTTTTTAAGACTTTTGCTTTTCCTACATATATGACAGTGCCGTGCTTATTTTCATTAAGTAACAGCCCGGCTGATCCGGGAGCACGGTTAATTTTTCTTTTATTGTATTCATTCCGGAACACCTCTTCGCTTCATTCTTCTCTCGTAGTATAAAGCGAAAATATGTTTGTGTGCAAAGAATCCTTCTTTAAGTATAATAAAAAGCCGCTGATCATTGATCAGCGGCTTTTTCAGGCATATTAAATGTGTTTATTTAATAGTTCAACAAGCTGTTCTTTCGGCTGAAAGCCTACGACCTGATCCACTACTTCGCCGTCTTTAAAAACGAGAAGAGTTGGGATGCTCATTACGCCGTACTTTCCGGCCGTTTCCTGATTTTCGTCAACATCTAATTTTGCGATCTTTATTTTGTCGCCCATTTCTGTATCGATTTCTTCAAGTACCGGAGCGATCATTTTGCATGGTCCGCACCAAGTAGCCCAGAAGTCCGCCAATACAACGCCTTCAGACGTTTCAGTTGAGAAGTTTTGATCAGTAGCTGTTACAATTGCCATTTGTGTGGTCCTCCTTTTAAGTAGCTTTATTAAGCTAATGCATATTATAGCATTGTGTATAAATTGTGGCTAATAGATTGCCTGAGTATTCTTACCGCTCATTATTTGTCTAAACCCGGGCACTGAAATTGAAAAGCCTGCCGGTTCCGGCAGGCTGGTTTCTAAGAAGCTGTGACTTTTTTAAACTCTTCTGTCAAAGCTGGAATAACATCAAACAAATCCCGACAATGCCATAATCAGCCACTTCAAATATAGGCGCTTCAGGATCTTTATTAATCGCTACAATTACTTTTGAATTGGACATTCCTGCCAAATGCTGAATAGCACCGCTGATGCCGGCTGCAATATACAGATCCGGTGTGACTACTTTACCCGTCTGTCCGATCTGCAGCGCATAGTCGCAGTAGTCAGCATCGCAGGCACCGCGTGACGCCCCAATGGCTGCGCGAGAACGCCTGCAAGCTCTTCCAGCGGCTTAAAGCCTTCCGCGCTTTTCACGCCTCTTCCGCCGGCAACAATAATGTTGGCTTCGGCTAAATCGATTCCTCCCGTGCTCTTTTTGACTACTTCTTTAATAATCGTACGCAGATTGGAAATGGTAAAGGTTTTCGTATCGATATTTCCGCTTCTGCTGCTGTCCGCTTCCAGCGCTGGGATGTTATTGGGACGGATTGTTATAAATAGAAAACCATCTTCCATCTTTATTTTTTCAAATGCCTTACCGGAATAAACAGGACGAATAAACTGAGCATTCGTTCCTTCCCCTTCTATTTCTACGCAGTCTGTAATAAGCCCTGAGCTTAATTTTCTCGACAGACGGGGAGCCAGGTCTTTTCCACTGGACGTATGTCCGATAACAAGCCCTTCCGCCTGCTCTTCCTCGCATACCTGCTCCATTGCCTGCATATATGCATCCGTCGTGTACTGCTTTAATTCATCCATTTCTGACACAATGACACGGTCCGCACCGTACTGAATCATTGCTTCTGCGTGTGAAGCGGCTCCTTCACCGAATAAAACACCGACTACCTCTCCGCCGTCCGCTGCTTTATGTGCAGCTGCTATTGCTTCAAACGATACGTTTCTTAATTCATTTTCCTTCGTTTCTCCTAGTACAAGAATTTTCCTGGCCATTATGATCTCTCCTTTATATTACTTTTGCTTCTGATTTCAGAAGTTCGACGAGCTGCTGTGCCTGTGATTCCGTAGAACCTTCCAGAACCTTCCCTGCTCCTTTTTCTGGAGGCAGAAAACGATCGGTGGTCGTGGTTTTCGCGGCAATTTCTTCTTCATCCAAATCAAGATCATCAAAATCTATTGTTTCCAGCGGCTTTTTCTTCGCTTTCATAATTCCCGGAAGAGAAGGATACCTCGGATCATTCAAACCCTGCTGGCAGGTAACTAATAATGGCAGCGATGTCTCTACGATTTCTACATCACCTTCCACATCCCGTTCAATAGTTACTTTTGTTCCTTCAATATCGAGCTTTGTAATAGTGGTCACCTGATTCATCTGCAGTCCTTCCGCCAGCCTGGAAGCTACCTGTCCGGCACCGTCATCGACAGCTACGTTGCCGCCTAGAATAATATCGGCTTCCTGATCTTTAAAATAAGCTGTTAACACTTCTCCAATTGTATAGTGGTCGATAGCTTCATCCATATCTTCCATATTAAGAAGCACAGCCTTATCAGCACCCATGGCAAGAGCTGTCCGAAGTTCCTTTTCTGCTTCTTCTTCCCCTACGGTCACCACCGTAATTTCTCCCCCGTGTGCCTCTTTTAATACAATAGCCTCTTCAAGCGCATATTCATCGTACGGGTTAACGATAAATTCCGCCCCTTCTTCATCAATACGTCCGTTTTCAATTATTATTTTTTCTTCCGTATCAAACGTTCTTTTCATTAATACAAATATGTTCATTCTGTGTTCCTCCCTGATTTTTATTTGTTTTTAAAAGCCGGCTTCCGCTTTTCAATAAATGCCTGGATGCCTTCTTTTGCATCTTCGCTCGCAAATGCCCGCCCAAACAGTTCTGCTTCTTTTCTACTGCCTTCTTCTCTTGAAGCTGGTATAGCATAGCGCAGAAGCTCCAGTCCCATTTCTGTCGTTATACGGCTTTTCGAAGCGATATGACGGGCTATTTCAACAGCCGCTTTCACATGTTCGCCTTCAGGTACTGCTTTATTTACAAGACCCCAGCGTTCTGCTTCTTCTCCGGTAATGGGAAGGCCGGTTAATATCATCTCGCCTGCTTTGGGCCGTCCTACCAGCTCAGGAAGTCTCTGGCTTCCTGCATAGCCTGGAATGAGCCCTAATGTGGTTTCCGGAAGGCCGAGCTTGGCATCTTCTGTAGCCACTCTCAGGTGACATGCCATCGCCATTTCCAGCCCTCCACCCAAGGCTGCACCATGAATAGCCGCAATAACCGGCTTTGTAAGGGCTTCCATTTTATCGAATACCTTTTGCCCGTTTGTGCCTAAATCTGAAAACCCACTGCTCGTTTCAACATTCGTGAATTCTTTAATATCTGCCCCGGCTGCAAAAAATCTGCCTTCCCCATACAGCACGGCTGCATGTACTTGTGTATCTGATTCAATCTCATCCAGAACAACGCTTAGTTCTGAAAGGACGGAGGCAGCCAGAGCGTTAGCCGGCGGCCTCTCAAAAACGATATGGGCGACATGATCTTCCACCCGCCATTGTAAATGATCCATCCTTATCCCTGCTTTCTATCTATTGTTTTGCCCGCACGTTTGCACCAAATCCCTGAAGAAGCATGGAAGCTACGGGAGCGGCTAATTCATTCAAGTCATACCTGTATTCATTCATGATCCAGGTAGTAACAACTTCATCTATCGTGCCGAAAATCATCTGCCGGGCCAGCTTTTCATTTAAATCATCTGAAAAAACGCCCGTTGCTTTTCCTTCTTCAATCAGCCCATCCATAATAATAAGATATTCTTTTAAAATATCGTTAATCTGCTTGCGCAGATGGCTGCTTGACTGCCTTAATTCAAGCTGCGTCACGATAGCCAGATTTCTGCTTAACGAAAGCTGTCGGAAGTGATTGGCTACGAGTGAATGAAGCTTTTCCTCAACTGACAGCCGGGACGTAAGCTCGTCTTTAATATTCGTAATAAACTGACCCATTTTTTCTTCAAAGACGGAAATCAGCACATCTTCTTTATTTGCAAAATAAAGATAAATTGTACCGTCCGCTACACCGGCCCGTTTTGCAATTTTGGATACCTGGGAATTGTAGTAGCCGTTTTCGGCTATTACGTCTACTGCCGCTTCTATAATTTGTTCATATTTGGGACCTTTTCGTTTCCCCATGGCAGAACGCCCCTTTTACAATGTATTAATAGTGAATGACTGTTCATTCATTATATGTCTAGCTTTATCATAGATAATATTCAAAGGAGTGTCAAGCCTTATTCGGTAGATTCTCCGCATGAAAAAAAAGCCCGGTTCCAGGACCGGACTTTTCCGCACATATCAGACAGATCAGCTGCCTTTCTGCATTTCTTTTGCTTTTGTATTTTTTTCTTCTTCTTCAACAAGAACCCGTCTTAATACTTTACCGATAATTGTTTTCGGAAGTTCTTCTCTTCGTTCAAACTGTCTCGGCACTTTAAAGGAAGCCAGATGCTCCCTGCAGAATGCTTCCATTTCTTCGTCTGAGGCACTTCTGCCATCTTTGAAAACGAGGAACGCTTTTACCGTCTCTCCACGGTAAGGATCCGGTACGCCGATAACGGCGGCTTCTTTTATTGCTTCGTGCTCATATAGTACTTCTTCGATTTCTCTTGGATAAATGTTAAAGCCTCCGGCGATGATCATATCTTTTTTGCGGTCAACAATATAAAAGTAGCCTTCATCGTCCATGTATCCCATATCCCCGGTCAGAAACCAGTTCCCATGAAACACAGCCGCCGTATCCTCGGGCCTGTTCCAATAGCCTTTCATCACCTGAGGGCCTTTCAGCATAATTTCTCCGATTTTCCCTGCCGGTGCCGGCCCTTCTGTTTCCGGATCGTAAATAGCCGCTTCCGTGTCAGGCCAGGGAATACCTATGCTTCCTTCTTTTCGTTTCCCCCAGATAGGCGTAGAAATAGCGACTGGAGACGTTTCCGTGAGCCCGTAACCTTCTACGAGCTTTCCTCCCGTCAGCTTTTCAAACGTCTGCTGCACTTCGAGAGGCAGCGGAGCGGATCCGCTCAGGCAGGCTTCAATAGAAGAAAGATCGTATTTATTAATGGTAGGTTCATTAATCAGCCCAACATACATCGTTGGCGCTCCTGGAAAAACGGTCACTTTATGCTTTTGAATTGCTTTTAAAATAGGGACCGGCTCAAAGCGGGGCACGATAATCATTTTCGCTCCGTGCATAATGCTGATATTCATTACTGTTGTCATGCCGTAAACGTGAAAGAACGGCAGGGCAGCCATAATTGTTTCTTTTTTTCGATCAATATTATACATCCATGCACTGCTCTGCATAGTGTTTACTACTAAATTATAATGTGTCAGCATGACCCCTTTTGCAGGTCCCGTCGTTCCTCCGGTATATTGAAGAAGAGCAATATCTTCTTTTGGATTAAAAGAAATATCCGGTTTTTCCGGTTTTCCCTCTGCCATAATTTTTTTCAGCCGGTGCGTCGTGCTGTCATACTCGATCTGCTTTGCAAGAGCTGCATTTTTGCGCTGCACGAGCGGATACAGATTTTTTTTAGGGAAGGGAAGATAATCTTTAATACTCGTGACAAGTACATGTTCAAGCGAAGTTCTGCTTCTAACGGCCCGTACACGCGGATATACTAAATCCAGGCAGATCATAACCTTCGCCTGGGAATCGTTCATTTGATGCTCCAGTTCACGTTCCACATACAGCGGATTTGTCTGCACCACAATGGCTCCGGCCATCAGGGCTCCATAATAACAAATGACTGCCTGAGGGGAATTTGCCAGCATAATCGCTACCCTGTCCCCCTTCACTACACCAAGCTTTCTCAGCTGGCTGCTGAGCTTGAGGGCTTCATGATAGACCTCCCGGTATGTCATATCTCTTCCCATAAAGTGAAGTGCTTCACGGTGCGGCTGATTAGCAGCCGTTTCTTCAAGATAAGAGTGCAGCGTTTTTTCGTCATAGGAAATACTTACAGGTATTTCCTTTGGGTAATGGGACAGCCATGCATGCTTTTCTTCCATTTTAAATCCCCCTTTTAAATGTGGACACAGGAATACGTAAAGAAGCACTCTATACAATCATTATAATGGAAACGCTTACAATTATAAAGAGATATATGTAAAAAAATGGGCTCTATCCTGAGGACGGCCCATTTCTCTCCTATAATGAAGAAAATAAATAGATACAGCCTGCTGCAAAAAACACGGCACAGCAGATGATTAATATTTTTGCTAACCGCTCCATTATCTTCCTCCTTTTATCAGCTTAGTATCCCTGCTCCTATAACAAAAGACAGCCCTGCAGAAATAATAAATGCAATCAGACCGACCGCTCTATTATCATTTGCAAGTTCTTCATCTACTTTAAACATAGGGGTTAAAAACTCAAAAAGAAGATAGCTGATAATCAACAGCACAAAGCCGAGACATCCCCACACAATAGTCGTTAATATCTGATCGTTATGCAGGATGGAAAAGTGAAGAATATTGGCAACGCCGAAGATCTTTCCTCCGGTGGCAAGTGCGACAGCAATATTGCCTTTTTTTATTTCTTCCCAATTGTTATAGGGGGTTATTGTTTCAAACACAGCTAAAAATACGATAAGTGAGAGCAGTGCTACACTGTAGTTGGCAGCAGTCTGCCCGAATGGCGTCTGCAGTATGGCTTCCAGGCCTGCCACCTTCCCTTCTCTGCCTCAGGCGGCGTGAGTTATTATTTTAGTTCTGCAACCGTATTTCCTATGCCGCCTTCATTCATTCCCCCGTCACGGGTGCTTTTTACACTGGGGTGTTTTTTCAGGTACTCCTTCACTCCCTTACGCAGCGCTCCTGTTCCTTTTCCGTGAATAATATGAACCTGTCCGTATCCTGCGAGAACGGCTTCGTCCAAATATTTCTCCACCTGACGCAGGGCATCTTCATAGCGCTGCCCGCGCAGGTCAAGCTCGGGCTTTACCGGGGCACTGGTCGTCACAGAACGGACATTGCGAAGTGGAGTTTTTTCTTTAGAGCTGTTCAATTTCTCCATGTTGCTTTTATTAACCGTCATTTTCATAATGCCAAGCTGTACCTGGAATTCATTTTCATTCAGCTGTTCCAGCACCTGGCCTTTCTGCCCGAAACTTAGCACCTTTACTTCGTCTCCGGACTTAATCGTATCGGTTTTTTCAGCCTGCCTTTTTATTTGTTTCATTCGTTTCGTAGGAGCCGGCTGTGCTTTATCCATCCGCGACTTGGCATCAATAAGCTGATGTTCTTTTACATTGTGGCCTTGTTTCTCCAGTTCTCTTAACTCACGGATGATTTCATCCGCCTGTTTTTTTGAAGCAGAGAGTTCGCTTTCTGCCTCATCTCGTGCTTTTTGAAAGATAGATTCTTTTTCCTCTTCCACCCGCTGGACTTTCTCAGCTAATTCCTTCTGCAGCGATTCGGCTTCTTTTCGAAGCGCGGTCGCCTGCTTTTCCTGTTCTTCTACAGACAGCTGCCTATCCTGCAGCGATGCTATCATCTGCTCCATCTGCCTGCTGTCTGTACTCACTTCCGCTTCGGCTGCCGTAATAATGTCATCACTCAGACCCAGGCGTTTGGATATGGCAAATGCATTACTGCGTCCTGGTACACCAATCAGCAGGCGGTAGGTCGGACGAAGCGTATTTACGTCAAATTCCACGCTGGCGTTCATAACCCCTTCCCGGTTGTAGGCATACCCTTTCAGCTCGCTGTAATGGGTAGTGGCAATGAGGGATGCGCCTTTATTATAAACGTAATCGAGTATTGAAACAGCCAGAGCCGCACCTTCCGTAGGATCGGTGCCGGCACCGATTTCGTCAAACAATACCAGGCTGTGGTGATCAATTTTTCCAAGAATGTCTACAATGTTGGTCATGTGGGATGAGAAAGTACTCAGGTTTTGTTCAATGGACTGTTCATCCCCGATATCCGCGTAAATAGACTCAAATACAGCTGCTTCCGAATTTTCCTCCACCGGAAGAAACAGACCGGACTGCGCCATCAGCGTCAGCAGTCCCGCTGTTTTCAGCGTGACCGTTTTACCGCCTGTGTTAGGTCCCGTGATAACAAGAGAGGAGAAATCTCCTCCAAGCTCCACCGTGATTGGCACAACTTCCTCTGCGTCAATCAGCGGATGTCTCGCTTTTTTGAATTGAAAATGGCCCGTGTTGTTTACATTCGGCTGAGTCGCTTTTAAGTCATGGGCGTAATACCCTTTAGCAAAAATAAAATCGATATAGCCGAGCGTCCGGGTGTTTTCCAGCAGTTCTTCTCCATTTTCCTGGATTTCAGCGGATAGCTCCCGGAGTATTTTTCAATTTCAATCTTTTCTTTACCGCGGGCTTCCCGAAGCATATTGTTCATCGTAACGACAGACTGCGGTTCAATAAACAAAGTCGCTCCGGAGGCCGATTGATCATGGATAATCCCGCCGAATGATCCGCGGTACTCCTGTTTGACGGGAATTACATACCGGTCATTTCGAATGGTAATAATCGAATCAGATAGCTTTTTCTGTTGATCCTGCGATTTAGTCAGCTGGTCAAGCTTGGAACGGATGGACGCCTGCTGGCCCCGGATCTGCTGTCTTATGCTGCGCAGAGCGGGAGTGGCGCTGTCCATTACCTCTCCATTATCATCCACCGATTGTTTAATAGACCGTTCTACATCTGTCAGGACCGTAATCGCTCCCGTGATTTCATCGAGACCGGGCAGTTCAATGCCATCCTCTGTCATTTTATCGATAAAGGATTTGACTCTTCTTGCAGCATAAATAGTATCGGCTATTTCAAGAAGCTCCCATGCGTTCAATACGCCGCCGATCTGCGCTCGTTTGATATGGGCAAATACATCTTTAATACCGCCGAGAGGGGCCTGTCCTTTTAAACGTACAACACGGTGTGTTTCCTCCGTAATGGTCATGGCATGCTTTATGTCATCCACCGATGTCAACGGCTTCATTTGGTCAATTTCAGCTCTTCCCAATGAAGACCCAGCATGTTTTTTCAGCTGATCTTTCATCTTATTGTATTCGAGCACCCGAAGGACTCTATCGTTCATTGTCATCTTCCTTTCTTATTGAAGCCGGCGTTTGTCTTTTTTCTCCGCAGGTAGTCCGTTAATTCCGCCGCTGTTAATGTATTGAGTATCTGTCCCGGAAGGAGCATGGCTTTTCGGGCGATGCCGGTGCCTATTTCCATATCGTCCATCATCTCCGGATTGTGGGCGTCTGTATTAACTGCCAGCGCTACCCCTGCTTCTGCCGCTTTTTTCAGCCATTCTGCCGATAGGTCCAGCCGGTTCGGATTGGCATTCAGTTCCAGTGCCGTACCCGTTTCAGCCGCACGTTTAATCAGCTTAGGCAGGTCTGCATCATACCCGGGCCTTCTTCCTATTAAACGGCCCGTAGGATGGGCAATCAGGTCCACGTGTGGAGAAGTAAGCGCAGATTCAAACCGTTCCATAATGACAGACCTTTCCTGGGAAAACGAAGAATGAATAGAGGCAATTACTATATCAAGCTGTTCGAGAACGTTGTCCTCGATATCAAGAATGCCATCTGGACGAATATCCATTTCAATACCGGCAAATATCTGCAGATCTGTATATTTTTCATTCACCGTTTTTATTTCTTCAATCTGTCTGAGAATGCGATCTTCATCCAGACCGTGGGCTACTCTTAAAAACTTGGAATGATCGGTAATAGCAATCCATTCATAGCCTCTTTTTCTCGCTTCCTCTGCCATTTCTTCCACAGACTGGGCGCCGTCACTCCAGGTCGTATGCATATGCATGTCTCCCCGGATAAGGGGGAGCGTGAGGTCTTCACGGGGATTGCTGTAAACGTCCAGCTCATCTTTGCCGGCTCTTGCTTCAGGCGGGATGTACTGCATTCCATAATATCCGAAAAAAGCTGCTTCGTCTGTAAACGTTTGGACGTCTCCGCTTTCCACGTTTTCTATCCCATATTCGCTGATCCGTTCCCCGTTTGATTTTGCGAGCTGCCTCATCTTCACGTTGTGATCTTTCGAACCGGTAAAATGATGAAGGGTCGTCGCAAATGCCTCGTCTTCAATCATCCGCACGTCTACCTGTACCGGATATTCTTCTCCTTCCAGCTCCAGGGACAGCTTTGTATCTCCATCCGCGATAACGCTGGAAATACCGGAAAATGCTTTTATTTGTTCTTTCACACGCGCAGGATTATCCGTTGAGATGATATAATCCATATCTTTAACGGTTTCTTCCAGTCTTCTTAAGCTGCCGGCACGGGCATAGCGGTGCATGCCTTCTACAGCGGCAAGCTTTTCTTCAAAGGAATCCGCCATTTTCAGCATAAGCGGAATCGGAAGTCTTTCCGGCCTGCTCCCCATTTCTTCCAGAGCTTTCATTATTTTCTCCTCTGACTTGGCAGCAAATCCGGCAAGTTCCCGGATCTGCTTATCCTCACAAGCTTTTTTCAGGTCGGCTGCATTGGTAATACCTAATTCCTGATAAAGCTTTCCTATTTTCTTACCGCCCAGTCCAGGAAGACGTAATAATGGAAGCAGCCCTTCCGGTATTTCCTCTTTCAGCGTCTGCAGGAGCTCGGAATCGCCATGCTCTTTTACTTCATTTATTAAACCGGCTGTTCCTTTGCCGATGCCGGAGAGTTTCGCCACATCCTCGATATCATTAATGGAGCGTTCATCGTTTTCAAGCGCCTGGGCAGCTTTCCGATAAGCAGAAATTTTAAATGTATTTTCACCCTTTATTTCCATATATACAGCAATACGTTCTAAATGATTGATAATTTCTTTTTTATTCATTGTTTTCCTCCATTAAAAGTAGAAAAAACTTCTCTTGAAGAGAAGCTTTTTCATTTATTAACGACAAGCCTTTCGGCATATGCTCTTTTAGAGTCCCTGCACTCCCAGGTTTTGAAGCCACTGGGATAAATAAGGCGTATCATAAATCATATACTGAGCCATGCCTGACTGTGCTATGGCCTGTTGAATTGGTTCTACCGGCACGAGCGAAAAAGCGACAAGGAGTATAAAAAGCACTACGTACGTCTCTACAATTCCCAGCAGTCCGCCCAGCCATTTGTTAAGCATACTTACAAGAGGGATACCCGATATAACGTTAAAAATAGAACCAAGCATCTGCATGATTATTTTAGCCACAATAAACAGCGCTATAAAAGCAATGGCCGAATAGAAAAACGTCTGCATGTCAAAAGTCGCTGATAAAAACTGCACGTTCTGGCTTCCGGAATCCTGCAGAAATCCGGGATACGGTATCCACTGCCTGAGCCAGGCGGCTGTGTCTTCATAGAAATAAAAAGCAATGACTAAAGCGAGAAGAAAACTCACCAAAGAAACAAACTGCAGGATAAATCCTTTTCTTAATCCGGAAAAAAAGCTGCCGATTAGAAAAAGAAGAATCAGTATATTTATAAGCATGTGTTATCTGTCCTCATTTTCTTCTTGAATAGTCTGCTCGTTCTTGTACTCGTCTTTCATTTTTAAGTTTTCATCACCAGATTGACTGCTGTTAATACGGCCAGTCTGGTCGTATTCAAATACGGATTCAGAGATTTATGTTCTTTCATTTTTTCTGTCAGGGCTTTCGCTACTTTTCTTACATGTTCGGGTGGATCATCTCCAACAATTGTGTACTGCTGTCCATATATCGTTACGGTCGTTTTGTATTTATTTTTTTCCTCAGCCATCGTCATGCCCCCTGATCTAAGCAAATCCTATACTTTATCATAACAGAATCGCCAACCAATGAAAAATGTTTCCCACCTTTCTGCCGGGGCCTGATATTCCAGCACAGCAGTCCAGTTATGCACTGCCTGTTAAAAACCGGCCCTTCCTGTATACGGAAGAGCCGGCCCGGGCGTTTCTTATTGTTTTCTTAAATTGGCATGAAATGTTTTTTCTACATGATGGAGTACCTTTTGATGGGCCTGCTGCATTTCTTCCTCAGCCAGGGTACGGTCCGGATCAAAATAGATGAGTGAAAATGCCAGAGATTTTTTCCCTGCTTCCATATGTTCCCCGTCATATACGTCAAACAGAGAAACATGTTTCAAAAGGGGACTTCCTGTTTCTTCGATCGCTTTCTGCACTGCTCCTGCCTCTACTTCCGTATCTACTACAAGAGCAATGTCCCTTGTAATAGAAGGAAAGCGGGGGATCGGGGTATAGGTGACCGGCTCTTCTTTTGAGGCAATCAACTTTCCTAAATGCAGTTCAAATACGTACGTTTCTTTTATATCCCATTCTTTCTGCACTAATGGATGAATCTGGCCGACGTAGCCTATGAACATACCCTGCGCATAAATATCTGCACTGCGCCCCGGATGCATATCCTTCATTGAGGTTCTTTCGAAACGTACATCCTGTCCCCAGCCAAGTTTTACAAGCAGGTTTTCAACTATTCCTTTAACCGTGAAAAAGCTGGTTTCCTGTCTGGCTGTTCTCCAACCCGCCTCACTCCATTTACCAGTGACGGCGCCGGCAGCATATTCAAATTCCTCCGGCTGGCCTGTCAGTGTCTCTTCAGTGCTTCGAAACACTGAACCTACTTCAAAAACAGCTGTATCTGCATTTTGGCGGTTTTGATTGTATTGAATAACATCAAGCAGATGAGGAACCAGGCTCGACCGCATGGTGCTTCTTTCTTCGCTCATCGGCATCGTGACTTTGATCGGGTACCCCGGACCTCCGGACAAAAACCTTTCAATCATCCGCGGAGATGTTAAGGAATACGTGACCGCTTCATTTAACCCTGCACTTTCCAGAAAACGGCGCACTTTTCGTTTTTGCTTTTGGGCTTTTGTAAGAGATCCCGGGGTTAAAGCTCCCGCGGGCAGGGTAGATGGAATTTCATCATACCCATACAGCCGTGCTACTTCTTCTGCTAGATCCGCTTCGATAAAAATATCCCATCTTCTTGATGGTATTTCCACATCAAAAGTTCCGTCTGCTTCTTTATAAGGAAAGCCCAGACGGTCAAAGACCGCTGCAATTTCTTCCGTGTTCAGAGGAAGGCCGAGCATAGTATGAAGCTTTTCTGTCCTCGTTGAACAATCCTCGGAGAACGGTCTCTGGAATCATGTACTGACCCGCTTTTCTGGACTTCTCCACCAGCAAGTTCCACAAGTAAGGCTGCCGCTCTGTCAGCTGCTTCATCTGCCCGTAAATGATCAATTCCTTTTTCAAACGAACGCTGGATTCGCTGCGCAGTCCCATATCTTTTGATGCTTTTCTGACTAATGCCGGATCAAACACCGCTGTTTCCAGAAGAATCGTTGTAGTATCCTCCTGCACTTCTGAAAAGCTTCCCCCCATGACGCCGGCAAGGGCTGTCGGCTCTGTACCGTTTGTAATAACGAGGTATTCGGGTGAAAGTTCACGTTCTGTTTCATCGAGCGTTACCATTTTCTCATTCATTTCCGCACGACGCACGACGATTTCCCTGGAGCCAAAACGATCCAGATCAAATGCGTGCAGTGGCTGGCCATACTCAATCAAAATATAATTTGTAATATCAACCGCATTATTGATAGGGCGAATGCCGGCAGCAATTAAACGATTCTGCATCCATACGGGAGAAGGTTTAATTTTAATATTGCTGATGACCCTGGCGTTATAATAAGGGGCATCCTCCTCGTTTTCTACGCTGACGCTGACGGGTGATTCTGTTTTTTCTTCATGCTCTTCTACCTGGGTATTCGGGTGCGTTACTTTTCTGTCTAAAAGAGAAGCAACCTCATACGCCGTTCCAAGCATGCTCAGGCAGTCAGCCCTGTTAGGCGTAAGGTCAAGCTCCAACACCGTGTCATGGAGCTGCAGGGCCTCTACTGCACTACTTCCGGTTTCTACACCGGCCGGAAAAATGTAAATGCCATCTGTAAATTCTTTGGCTACCAGTTTCTGCTCGATGCCAAGCTCCTGCAGGGAGCAGATCATTCCTTCTGAAGCGACTCCCCGAAGCTCTGTAGAAGAAATCGATACATTACCAGGCAGGACAGCGCCGGGCAGTGCTACAGCTACTTTCGTGCCTGCTGCTACGTTAGCAGCTCCGCAGACAATCTGGTTTTCCCCTGAACCAGTGTCTACCTGGCAGACGTTGAGCTTATCAGCTTCCGGGTGCTTTTCTACAGAGAGTATCTCCCCTACGACGACCGATTCAATAGGCTCGGTTCTTTTATAAACAGCGTCTACTTCAATCCCTCCGCGGGTAAGACGCTCTGCTGTTTCTTCCGGGTAACATCCCGTACGTCTACATATTCATTCAGCCATTCATATGAAACTAACATCTAATCCCTCCTTATATCTGCTTCCATTGATTTAAAAAACGCATGTCATTTGTATAAAAATGACGAATATCATCAATACCGTACTTCAAAAGGGCAAAACGTTCTACACCCATTCCAAAAGCAAATCCGCTGTATTCCTCAGGATCGAATCCGCTCATTTCGAGTACCTTTGGATGCACCATTCCGGCACCAAGCACTTCAATCCACCCGCTCTGTTTACACATACGGCAGCCGCTTCCACCACAGATACCGCACGTTACATCGACTTCTACAGAAGGTTCAGTAAAAGGAAAAAAGCTCGGACGCAGGCGGATGGTCCGCTCTTCGCCAAAATATTTCTTCACGAATGCCTCCAGGATTCCTTTCAGGTCACTCATGCGGATATTCTTATCCACGTAAAGTCCTCGATCTGCATGAACTGATGGGAGTGGGTCGCGTCGTCATCATCGCGGCGGTACACTTTACCAGGGCAGATAATTTTGACCGGTCCGCGTCCCTCATGCTTTTCCATCGTACGTGCCTGGACCGGCGACGTCTGGGTACGGAGCAGCAGATCTTCCGTTATGAAAAAAGAATCCTGCATATCACGTGCCGGATGCTCTTTCGGCAGATTCAACGCTTCAAAATTATAATAATCCGTTTCAATTTCCGGCCCCTCTGTAACGGAAAAACCAAGGCCGATGAAAATATCTTCAATTTCTTCTACTACTGCCGTCAAAGGATGCCTCGATCCCTGTTTAACCGTATCGCCCGGAAGCGTTACGTCAATTGTTTCCCCGGCAAGCTGTTTATTTAATTCCTCCGCCTCAAGGGATTGATTTTTTTCGTCCAGTTTTTCCTGGATTTCGCCGCGCACATCATTCGCAGCCTGGCCGACTTTAGGCCGTTCTTCTGCCGAAAGCTTTCCCATTCCTCTTAATACTTCTGTAATGGGGCCTTTTTTCCTAAGTATTTCACCCGCACCTTTTCTACATCTTTTTTATCTGCTGCCTGGTTTAATTCTTCCAGCGCCTCGCTCAAAAGTGCCTGTAATCGTTCAATCATTTTATTTCCTCCTGCCGATATCGCTCTACGCGTGTTTTGGACAAATAAAAAAACCTTCCTCCCGGAAAGGGACGAAAGCTCGCGGTACCACCCTTGTTAATCCTGCCGCTGCCGGCAGGAATCACTTATACAGCGTAACGTGCTGCCAAACGGGATACCTTTTGGATTTCTCTACTCCGGCTCCGGCTCTGGACTGAATTCATCCACTATCTGCACATAAGAATGCTTCCAGTCTAAGGCATTCTTTCCCTGTATGGCGGCTAATGGACTACTTGTTTCCTTCAATGCTTTTTATATGAATACAGTAAAGTATAGATAATAATGCTTTTGTTTGCAACCGTCCTGCTAATTTACTTTGTGCAGATAGTATAAAAGGATGCCGGTTGCTACCGAAACATTCAAGGATTCGGCTTTTCCGTAAATCGGCACGTAAATATTCTGGTCTGTTTTTTCCAGTAGTTTTTCATTCACACCGGCTCCTTCGTTGCCTATGATCAGGGCAAATCCCGGCTGCGGCTCAATCGCTGTATGCGTTGTTCCCCCCTGAAGGGAAGTACCAAATACCGGAATACTATTATCGCGGCAGCGCTTTATCCAGTCTTCGAGCTCTCCCTGCAGAACAGGCACGTGAAAAAATGACCCCTGTGTGGACCGGATCACTTTATCGTTATAAACGTCTACCGTGCCTTCACCGAGAATGACGGCTTTGGCTCCCACCGCATCGGCGGTTCGGATAATCGTTCCAAGGTTCCCGGGATCCTGCACATTATCGACCAGTACATACATCTCATTCTCTTCCGCTTCGACGGCGGCGTCGGGTATCATCTGACAGAGCGCAATAATGCCGGGCGGCGTCACGGTCTGGCTCATACCTTTCATAACGGCCTCTGTAACGATAGTAACAGGTATATTTTTTCGTTTTTCTTCAGGTGGAAGCAGCTCATCTGCTATCACAAAAATATCTGTAATCAAATTTCCATAAACAAGGGCTTCTTCAACAAGATGCCTACCTTCTATAACAAAAAGCTGTTCTTTTTCGCGTTTTTTTCGTTTCGTCAGCTGTTTAATTAATTTGACAGTGGCGTTTTTTGTAGAATCTATTTGTTTCAACAGGCTGTTCTCCTTTTGTACCGGCTTCTTTTATCCATCCTCTATCTTACCTTGAATCAGGCGGTTTTTACATAATTATTTATGTTTTATAAAAAAGCCTGCAGGGAATCCCTGCAGGCCGCTGACAGCTTCTTAATTATCGAATACAATTGCTTTTACTTTATCTTCATCCAATGCCTTGCTGATTTCTACAAGCAGCTGAACTGCGTGCTCAAAATCATCGCGGTGCAGAATCGCTGCGTGGGTATGAAATATCTGGTCGGTACGGTTATCGCAAGCGAAGGCACCCCTTCTCCTGACAAATGAATGGAACCTGCATCTGTTCCCCCGCCGCTCATGGCGTCAAACTGGTATGGAATGGAATGCGTATCAGCAATATCCGTTACGAAGTCACGAAGCCCCTTGTGTGCTATCATCGAATGGTCATAAATCAGCACCTGCGGGCCTTTTCCGATTTTCGCTGCTGCATCATTACTCGTCACTCCAGGTGTATCTCCGGCAATGCCAACATCTACAGCGAACCCGATATCAGGCTTCACTTTATTCGCTGCCGTTTTAGCGCCCCGCAGGCCGACTTCTTCCTGCACAGCCCCTACACCGTAAACTTCATTTGGGTGGTCGATTTTCAAGACGCTTTAATACCTCAATAGCAATGGCACATCCGATACGGTTATCCCATGCTTTTGCCATCAGTAATTTCTCGTTATTCATCACTGTAAAGTCACAGATCGGAACGACAGAGTCTCCCGGGCGCACGCCGAATGATTCGGCTTCTTCTTTGCTTGAAGCACCAATGTCAATAAACATATCTTTAATTTCCACCGATTTTTTACGCTGTTCCGGCGGAAGGATATGCGGCGGCTTTGATCCGATAATCCCTGTAATGCTGCCTTTACGGGTCATTACCGTTACGCGCTGGGCGAGCATAACCTGGCTCCACCAGCCTCCGACCGTTTGAAATTTCAAAATCCATTATCATCAATCGTTGTAATCATAAAGCCGATTTCATCAAGGTGCCCTGTAATCATTAATACGGGGGCCGCCTTTTTTCCTGTTTTTTAGCGATCAGGCTGCCGAGGTGGTCGGTTGTGACCTCATCGGCAAAAGGCTCAATATATTGTTTCATAACATCTCTTGGTTCTTTTTCATCTCCGGGAATTCCTTTTGCATCTGTTAAATCCTTCAGCATTTGGAGCGTTGGTTCTAATTCAGCCATGTTTGTTCCCCTCTCAATATGTAGTGTCTTCACCATTCTTAGTATAAAAGGAATTGTTTCGATACTCAAACAATTTCTTTTATTCAGCGGGATGTCTTTTCATTAGTAGCCATTCTGTTGTCTTTTATGGTTTGTTTCGTTCTTCTTTTTATAGGCTTCCACGATTTCGTCTTTAGAAAACTGCAGCTTTTCCCCGAGCAGCAGATATTCTTTAAAAAGCTGCATAAATGAGTCTTCGGACAGATTTTGGCTCAGTTCCGCGGAAGCTTCGTACACATCCTGAAAGTGCTGGGGCAGAGCCGAATCTTTGGAAATTCCAGTTTCCGGGACGGCCTCCCACTGCTGGTCAATACCCATGGATAATAAAAAATGAATACCGTCACGTATTCCTCTAGAATAACGTCGCGGCTGGAAGCAGGCTTAAGGCTCCAAAATTTAAAACAGCGGGTTTCGTTAGCCAGTTCTCCAAGTTCTACTTGAAATGCAAGCAGCTTTTTTGTAAAATGTCTCTCTGCTTCTTTCCAGTCCGTGTGTGGCTAATATTTTTCATCGAGCTCTCTTGAATCGCATATAATGACTGCATGGTTACTCCTTCTTTCGTATTATTCTGGTTTCTGGTGAAACGTTCTTTCTATTCTATCGTATATTCTGGTAAGAATGAATGAATAAACGTATAATGTGACAAGAACAGATGCCGCGGCGTAACCGCCGGTTGATTGTCCCAAACTGTAAGCAAGGGAGGAACTATTATATGATGGCACTATTACTGCGCCTGCTGCTTCTCATTGCTCTAGTGATTATTGTATATACAGCTGTGCAGTACTTTAAGAATCCCAAACGCAAGTTGGAAATGGCGCACAGCAAAAAATATTTTTATTTTTTGGATGATGTTAAAAACGTCCGGAAAAATTTTCTTATTACGTATAAAGGGGTTATGTTTGAAGGGGAAAAATATCTGGGATCCACTTCTACTTCCTTTGATGTGGTTTCTATATCCATATGGGTGCTGGACCGCGAAGCTCTGCAGGGACTACAGCGCAAGGACTTTGAATTTATGGAAAAAGAAATTCACTCCAACTACCCCAATGCCGAACTGATCTGGAAAAGCCCCATTAAGGAATTTATTAATAAGTCTGAACCATAAAAGCAGATAGTCAGCATGTTTCCCGGTTTTCATACAAAAAAAGGACGAGCCATCAGGCCCGTCCTTTTTTGTAGTTTATTTTAATTTAGCTTTTGCCTGATCAGCAAGTGCTGTGAAAGCTTTTCGTCATTTACAGCAAGATCAGCAAGCATCTTGCGGTTCATGTGAATATCCGCCTGTTTGAGGCCATGCATCAAACGGCTGTAGGACAGTCCGTTCAAGCGTGCAGCTGCGTTGATACGCGTAATCCAAAGCTTACGGAATTCGCGCTTCCGCTGTCTGCGGTCCCGGTATGCATACTGAAGTGATTTCATTACCTGTTCCTGAGCCGTTTTAAATAAACGGTGTTTGGAACCATGATACCCCTTTGCAAGTTTTAAAACCTTTTTACGACGACGACGTGCCACATATCCGCCTTTTACTCTTGGCATCGTCCATCCCTCCTTTAATTTCTATTTATTATCGTTTCAATTAATCGTTAGTTGTTTATGGAAGCAGCTGTTGGATACGCTTTTGGTCTGTTGGATGCACCAAGCCCTGTTTGCTCAATCTGCGCTTTTGCTTTTCAGATTTGTTGCGGAACATATGGCTTGTATAAGCGTGTCCACGCTTAAGCTGACCAGAACCAGTCTTTTTGAAGCGCTTTGCAGCTCCTCTGTGAGTTTTCATTTTAGGCATGTTATTTCCTCCTTAGCATGTGATAAAACGATAAGCTTTACGCTTTTTCGTTTGGGTCTTTTTTATCTTTATCAGATACAGGTTTTCTTTATCAGATGCAGGCTTATCTTTATCTGATATAGGTGCCAAAATGAGGAACATGCTGCGGCCTTCCATCTTGGGCTTCGTTTCAATGGTACTGACGTCTTCACAGTCTTTAGCAAGACGGTCCAGCACTTTTTTCCCGATGTCGGAATGAGTAATCATTCTTCCACGGAAACGAATAGCAGCTTTGACTTTATCGCCTTTATCCAGGAACTTTCTGGCATTGCGGAGCTTTGTATTGTAATCGTGCTCTTCAATGTTCGGGCTCAGCCTTACTTCTTTGATGTTGATAATTTTTTGTTTCTTACGTGCTTCTTTGTCTTTCTTCTGCTGTTCGTAACGGAACTTTCCGTGTCCATAATACGGCATACAGGAGGTTTTGCATTAGGAGCAACCAAAACCAAATCAAGATTCGCCTTTTGGGCTAATTCAAGTGCTTCAGACTTAGATTTCACACCAAGCTGATCGCCATTTGCATCAATTAACCGAACTTCACGTGCACGAATTCCGTCATTAAGCTTAACGTCTTTACGAATAATGAGCCACCTCCGAATTTTTTTGAACCTCAGCACTTATGCGCAACTTTATATCTGTCTGCCGTTTTATAAAACGGGACCAGATCACTCAAATGAGACAAAAGCATATAAAAAGGGTGCATGAACGTACCATGCACCCTGAAATCTGTCTCATAAATGGTTATATTGCTTTACCATAATACCTGGCAGCTGCGAGTTGCGCCGTTCAGGTGAGAAGCGGGTGCTTCTTCTTGCTTTGGTTTCGTTTTTTGACACTAGGAAAGAATACCATATGGATTATACAGTGTCAACGTGCCTTGTTTAATTTATTTCGTTATCTCTTCTGATATCGAAGCAATAAAGGCACCAAGCTTGGCAGTGTGAGTATCCTGGCTGCCATAGCTTCGTATATTCACTTCATCGGCATCCTGTTCTTTATCACCGAGTACAAGCGTATATGGGATTTTTTTCATCTGGGATTCGCGGATTTTATAACCAAGCTTTTCCTCCCGTACATCGAGCTCTACTCTTACGCCGGTGCGGCGGAGTTCTTCCTGTACGCGTTCGGCATATTCCATGTGGGCATCCAGCGACACCGGAATGACCTTTACCTGGACCGGTGACAGCCATACTGGCAGCGCACCTTTATATTCTTCCAGAAGAAAAGCAACGAATCGTTCCATCGTAGATACAATTCCACGGTGTATTACTACCGGACGGTGCTCTGCACCATCTTCGCCGACATAAGTTAAGTCAAACCGCTCCGGAAGGTGAAAGTCGAGCTGGACAGTCGCAAGCGTCTCTTCTTTGCCAAGAGCCGTCCTTACCTGAACATCAAGCTTTGGACCGTAAAAAGCCGCTTCTCCCTCTGCTTCCACGTAATCCACCTTCATGTCGTCCATTGCTTCTTTTAACATACTCTGAGCTTTGTCCCACATAGCATCATTGTCTACATATTTCTTTATCTTCCGGATCGCGATAGGAAAGCCGGAAGTGATAATCATTAATGCCAAAGTCATCATACACTCTCTGGATCAGCTCTACTACACGCTTGAACTCTCCCAGAAGCTGGTCCGGTCTTGCAAAAATATGGGCATCATTAAGGGTCATTGCACGAACGCGCTGCAGACCGGACAGGGCACCTGATTTCTCGTAGCGGTGCATCGTGCCAAGCTCTGCAATACGTACCGGCAGATTCCGGTAGCTGTGCATCTGCTGTTTATATACCATCATGTGATGCGGGCAGTTCATTGGCCGGATCACGAGCGTTTCATTGTTATCCATT
This sequence comes from Sinobaca sp. H24, assembly GCF_023845525.1. Classification (NCBI taxonomy): domain Bacteria; kingdom Bacillati; phylum Bacillota; class Bacilli; order Caryophanales; family Sporolactobacillaceae; genus Sinobaca; species Sinobaca sp. H24. Next base: position 4,526 of record NZ_JALBWT010000025.1, on the reverse strand, counting down.
TCCATTGGAGGAAACATATCATCCTGATAGTGATCCCAGTGACCGGAGGTCTTGTAGAGCTCCGAGCTTCCGAGTACGGGAGTATAGACATGATCGTATCCGAGCTTTTCTTCCAGATCAACGATATAGCGTTCAATTGTACGGCGGATGGTCGCTCCTTTCGGAAGCCACATCGGCAGCCCCTGCCCTACTTTTTGATTAAGCGCAAAAATATCAAGCTCTCTGCCGATCTTACGATGGTCGCGCTCTTTGGCTTCTTCAAGCATTTTTAAATGCTCATCCAGTTCTGTCTGTTTTACAAACGCCGTTCCGTAAATCCGCTGCAGCATTTGATTGTCGCTGTCTCCGCGCCAGTAGGCTCCGGAAATACTCATGAGCTTGAATTTTTTCAATTTACTCGTGCTCGGAACGTGAACGCCTCTGCACAAATCAACAAACTCCCCCTGCTCATACAAGGAAACTGTCTCCCCTTCCGGAATAGCATCAATAAGTTCCAGTTTGAGATCGTCCCCAAGTTCTTTAAACAAGCTTTGTGCCTCTTCCCGGCTTACTTCCCGGCGGACCACGGGAAGGTTTTCATCAATAATTTTTTTCATTTCTTTTTCAATTACCGGCAGATCTTCCGGCGTTAAGGAATGAGATAAATCCATATCGTAATAAAAACCATTTTCGATGACGGGACCGACACCGAATTTTGCATCCGGATATAGACGCTTTACTGCCTGGGCAAGAAGGTGGGCGGAGCTGTGACGAAGAATTTCCAGCCCTTCCGGCTGCTGGTACGTAATAATTTCAATCTTACCGCCCTGCTGGAGCGGTTCCTTCAGATCAATAAGCACCCCGTCCAATTTACCTGCCAGCGCCTGTTTTTTCAGACCCGGGCTGATCGAAGACGCGATTTCTTCAAATGAACTGCCGGACGGAAATTCCTTTGCTGCACCATCCGGAAAAATAAATGTAAGCTGCTCTGCCATTATGCCATCTCCTTTAATACTGACTGTTTGTTCTCTGTAAACACAAAAAAAACGCCCCTTACCATAAGGGGCGATTCATCTCGCGGTTCCACCCTTGTTCCCGTTCTGCCTGCGCAGCAGAACCAGCTCAAGTCCGGGTAACGTCCGGGGGCCGGCAGCGGATACTTGTTGTTCCCCGCTGCTGCTCCAAGGTGGTAAAAAGAATGTCTCGTTAAAAAGCTCTCAGCAGCTGCTTTTTTCTCTGTATAAGAGGCCTGATTCTTTTCATATCCTTTTCTTTGCATCTCATGTTTAACTGATCATTATTATAATAACTCTTTTAGGGAAAAGCAAGAACCATTTCCTGCTTTAATTCTGCATCACAAAATCTTTTTCAGCTTTGGATTCACCGTCAAAACGATGAAGCACATTGTATTTCGTATCACGCTGGGCCGGGATTTTACCTGCTTCGCGGATCAGGCGGAGCGTTTCGTTCGTATTAACTTTATGCGTAGTCCCTGCAGCAGATACAACGTTTTCTTCCATCATTGTGCTTCCAAAATCATTGCAGCCGTATTCAAGGGATTTCTTTCCAGTTACCGGTCCCATAGTTACCCATGAGGACTGGAAGTTGGAAATGTTATCCAGGAATAACCTCGAAATAGCAACATTACGAAGATAACCTTCCGACGTAATAATCTCACCTTTCAGGTTTGTATTATCCGGCTGGAAACGTCCAGGAAATAAAAGCAAGAAAGCAGTCAGCTTCGTCCTGCGCGTCACGGACTCTCTGCAGGTGAAGCGCTCTTTCTTCATTAGATTCCCCAAGCCCTATCACCATCGTAGCCGTGCCGTGCATGCCTACTTTTTTAGCTGTCTTCATGCAGTCAATCCATTCTTTCCAGGTGGATTTAGACGGCTGACTTTCTTTCTTGTTTCTTCTGTTAAAATTTCTGCGCCTCCGCCGGGAAGGAATCCAGGCCGGCTTCATGCAGTTCCGTAAGCACTTCTTCAAGCGTAAGCCCCGACACTTCCACCATTTTGTAAATCTCTGCCGGAGAGAAAGAGTGCATTGTAATATCTGGGAAGCGTTTTTTTATGTTTCTTAATAAATCTGTATAGTAGCTGAATGGAAGGTCCGGGTTTGTACCGCCCTGCATCAAAATTTCTGTTCCATTTACGTCAGATGTTTCCTGGATTTTCTGGAAAATTCTTCATCAGAAAGAACATAGCCTTCTGAAGATCCCGGCCTGCGGTAGAAGGCGCAGAATCTGCAGTATGTGTCGCAGAGATTGGTATAGTTAACATTTCGTCCTACTACGAATGTCGTAACAGGATCCGGATGCCATTCCTGCATTTTTTATTGGCTGCTGCCCCCATTTTTTCGATCTCATCGCTTCGTACAAGCGGACAGCATCCTCCATCGTTAAGCGTTCCCCTTTTAGGGCACGGTCCAGAATAGAATCTATACTCATCGTAAAACCTCCATCATTAATCAAGTTATACCGCGTTTGTTCAACAGCTTTATTTATCCTGTACACTGCCATATTCGATTACTATTTTATGGTATCATAATTTCCAGTCATTTTCCCAATCCATACACTCAAAATCAACACTCATTTTTTACAAATAAGGCGAAAATAAAAACGTTCCTTACGTTTTTTTTAAATACTCCGCTTATTATCGCCATCCACATGAACAGCTTCCGTTAAATGTTTAATTCGTTCCATAATCCGGCTTGCTTTCATGTCTTCGGTGCCGCCGCGCTGTGAATAGGACAGGTGATTTTCCAATTCTTTATAATTATAGTTGGACGTATACAGAGTAGGAAGTTTTTCCATCATACGATACTGCAGGATCACGCCGAGCACATCATCACGGATCCAGGCAGACGTTGTTTCTGCCCCGATGTCATCCAGAATAAGCACGTCAACTTTTTTTATACTGTCTATTTTCTCCTGGGTGGTACCTGTTGAAAGAGCTTCTTTCATTTCCCTGAAAAAGTCCGGGCGTAGACAATTATGGTCGATATACTGCGCTTTGCCAGCGCATTCGCCACAGCCCCCATAATAAAGGACTTTCCGACACCAAATTTCCCGTGAAAGTAAAGACCTTTGGCGTTATTTCCAGGCTCTGCACTTTCTACAAACTCAATCGCTTTTCTTGCAGCTTCCGACCGGCTTGAGTTGTCCAGTTCAATATCATCAAATGTCGCTTCCACCACTTCCGAAGGAATATATAGACTCTTTATCAGCCGGCGGTGCTTTACTTTTTCATCATACTGCAGCTTTAAAGAGCACTTATGGTAGGCTACGCTCCATTCCCGTCCGCTTCCGGTAAGCTCAGGCTGGTAGCCCTGCATCATATTGGGGCACAAATCAAGACCCGGGCAGTTATCGCAGTGATCCCGCTCCCGCTTGTACTCAAAAAGCTTCATCATATTACGCTCTAAATCACCGTTCGTAAGATCCGGGTGCTTTGATTTAAATTCAAGAATACGCGGATCTTTCAATACTTCGTCACGAAGCATATTATACCTGTTCCGCCATTCTTTTTGATTCATCCACTTATCAAGGGATGATTTAATAGGATCCATTGAGCGTCACCTCAGCTTTCCGATTTCTCTTTCCATTGTTTCAACCGCTCTTTAAACAGCTGTTTCTCTTCTTCCCATTTCGATACTTCTTCAGGCGTCTGTTCCACCTTGCTCACATGACCTGCTTTTTGTTCTTCCAGCCACTTGGGGACAGTACCCGGCTTAGGGGCGGAGGACCGCCCGAACCTGGATCCGTACTCTTTGGGAGGCTGGTCTTTGCGTTCTTTCTGAGCTTTATTTTCTTTGCTGGCAAGCTCCATCGCTTCTTTTACAGTCGTCACTTTCGCACGTGTCCACTGCCCTGCAATTTTTTGTACAAACGCAGAATTGAGCTTCATGTTATTTATACGCAGCACATAGTCAATCAGTACATTGGCAACCCCGGGCTGCAGCTTGTATTCAAATAACAGTGCCTCGGCAATTTTTACATCTCCGGCAGGCACCTTTGCTCCCTCCGAAACACTTTCCAGAAGAGCCATAGGTGAAATTTCCTCAAAGTACTTAATCATTTTTTCTTTTCCGGTTACGGGCCTGGTCTTTCATTATCCGGTATTCCTCCGGCTGTGTTCGGTACCCCAGCGCCGGCGGCTCTGATCCATATTCATAGCGGTACCATTCCTGCACTTTTTTCCGAAGGGCATCAAGATCGAGCTCTTCATTCTGATCAAGAGAGCGCTGAATTTCTTTGCTCATATCCAGAGGCTCCATCCGGTACAAAAAGGCCAGCCGCTTAATAGCATGTATGTTATCACTTGATTTTATTTTTTCTTTATTTATAAAGGCAGGCAGATCGGCATAAAGCAGATCCATATCAAATGTCTCGGCTTTAATATCAATCCCCGGTCCTCCTTCGGCTGATAAAAGATCGATGTCATTGTTTTCGCTGAAAATTTCTTCTGTCATCTTCATTTCTGATTGGTGAAGAGACGTAAACACCTGGTCAAAAGAAGAGGTGACGTCTTTATACAAAGAACTCT
>NZ_JALBWT010000024.1:0-77240 GCF_023845525.1 Sinobaca sp. H24 | reverse complement strand
TATGAAAGACATGGATAAAGCATCAATCATTCGTTTCACCGCCGCTCTGTTAGGTAATGCTACAGTTAGTAAGCAGCCAGATACTCGGCTTTGAAATTGGACAGGATACCGTAGATGCTACTGTTGATCTTGTCTCTGCTGGATTAGTAACTTGGGCTATGTGGAAGAATAACTATCTGGGTAGCAAAGGAAAGAAACAAGAACAAGCTTTGAAAGCAAACCATTTGAAATAAAAAAGAGAGGGACTTTCCCTCTCCTACATAAATAAATATATACAAGTATTTAACAATCTAGTAGTCTATAAATAATTACATAATCTGGTGGTGAATTTATTGGTAGAAATATTAACTACTTGGATCCAGTCTTTGCCGTCTTGGGCAAATCAAATTTCTGGAGCAATATTTTTAATTTTTATAATTATTTTTAGCAATTATTTTTTTATTGATTGCTAACTCCGGAAGAAGATCATTAGATAAAGAAAATAAAATATTAGACATAACAACAGAAAACAAAAAGACTATATTGGAAATTCAAAATTTAAAAGGTGTGTGCACTCAATACTCTGGTTCTATGGGGTATTTGAAACAGGCATGTGACGAATACATAGAGATCAAATCAGAAACCGGCAATTCAAAAATAGCTAAAGCACAAAGTTTATTAAATAAGTGTATTAATTCAATGTCATCCAACCTTAAAAGTCATTCTAGTGGTGATTTTAGATGTGCGATATGGATTAAACAGGGATCAGTCTTTAAATTTCGTACAGGAAGTATTGGTTTTCCAGATCAATATTACGGGAACAGAGAACTAGAAATAGATAAATCTACAGCTGGAAGATGCTATAGAAAAGAAATAGATTTAGTTATAGATGACGTTTCCCAAGATGACGACTGGTCGCCTAACGAAGACGTTAAAAAAATATACAATGCTATGGTTTGTATATACTTAGAAGGTTTCGGGTAATGACAGTAGATTCTAAGTATGCTTTTGAAAAAAGTAATTTAGATATCATTTATCTTTATAGCAGTCTAATTCGTGCTATAATTATAGAACAACAATATGCAATGGCGGAAAGAGCTAGTCAAGAATCATTAAGCGTTGATGGTTCCTCTGATATTAATGGAAGGGATGGTGGTTCGAGTGAATAAGAAGGAATTATTACTCGATAGGCAGCTTCTCGAAAATGTATATAGTTCAGGAATGATTGAGCCCAAAGACTACCAAAGACTTAAAAAAAGAACTGGATTATAAGATTAGTGTGTTAGAAAGAAAAGAGAGAAACATGAAGATAGAAATGGAAAAGAACAATAAAAAGTTCTTAGAAGCAGTAGGCGAATAAAAGTACGATCAGTAAAAATCAGCATCTACCTCCGGGTGGGTGCTTTTTTACATAGAAAAAGAGGGCATCAGCCCTCTCTACATAACTTGAATATCTTTCAATGTATCAAACTTTATATAACAAATATCCTCTTTATTCTTCACATGAAACTGCTTATCCATCATGTTAATATACACACATTCACCTGTGAACGTAATAAAGTGGCCTTCCTTCCAGTAAGTAAACTCCAAAAAGATTCTGTGCTCGAGCGCTTCATGCAGCAACAATTCTAACTCATCCCATCTGTGTTCATCCAATATAGGCTTTGGTACATGCAAAGATGATGCTCTCCGTTTCTCCCAGGCATCCTTATGTTCGGGTAATATCATTCGCATGGATTCCCAGCGCATATTAGAATCAGGAGTTAACTTATTTTCTGCCATGCGATCACCTCCTTTTAAAAGGTATTATACGCGAACAAGTGTTCTTTAAAACATAACTATAGTAATAAGACTTAAAATAAAAAAAACAGAGTAGAAATTTTCATGTTTGCAAAATGTTTGCAAATGATCTCCACCCTGCATTTTATCCATTTTTCTATGTAAAGAAGACATAAGAAAAAGCCCTCTATACGAAGGCTTGTAGCGTTTGTGTGTTATGGTGCCCCGTACTGGGCTCGAACCAGTGACCTCCACCCTGTCAAGGTGGCGCTCTCCCAGCTGAGCTAACGGAGCAGCTGGATAGATGAACCTTTATTAATTTACCTTGTACAGGTAGGTTTTGTCAATAAAAAAGTAAATAGTCTGCCTGCGGACAGACCTGCCAATTGCTTTTTTTGTGGAAAAGGCTGATCTGAAAAGCCCGGTTGTCCGGTTATTTATCCCAGACCCGCCTATTATAATGGGACAAATAAGCTTTTCTGGTCTTTCATAGGAAGAACTAGAGAATCTTCGAACGATGTGGTAAGATGTGTTTTGTTCAACAGTAAATAACATCCGGAGGGTACCTATGATAGATTTTTGGATGAGAACGCAGGAGTTTTTCATAAACCTGCCGTGGATTGATATAGGATTTGCTATATTAATATTTTTTCTCATATTCTTTTTAAGACGATATTTGACGACATATATTTTCCGACTGCTGATCCGAATAGCGAAAAAGACACCGACTGATGTGTTCACCAATGTGATTATTGCGTTTGAAAAACCGCTTCGATTTTTCTTTGCGATACTTGGTTTGTATTTAGCATTGCTCTCTCTACCGATTCAAGGGGACTATATGGGTATTGTAAACCGGTTTTACCGCACCTCTATTATTATTGTAATGGGATGGGGGCTTTTTAATTTCACAGCAGCCTCTTCTTCCATGTTCTATAAGCTGTCGAGTAAGATGGATGATGGCGAGGACAGCATGCTGCTGCCATTTCTCTCCCGTATTGTTCGTTTTGTGATTCTGGCATTAACCATTACAATTATAGCTCATGAGTGGGATTACGATATTAATGGATTAATTGCCGGACTGGGTCTGGGCGGCCTGGCATTTGCGCTTGCAGCTCAGGAAACGCTCAGTAACTTTCTCGGAGGTATTATTATTGTAACAGAGCGTCCTTTTAAAAAGGGAGATTGGATTGCTTCGGCCACGGTCGAGGGATTTGTAGAGGATATTAATTTTCGGAGTACAAAAATCCGCACCTTCGAGGATTCTCTCGTCATTGTGCCTAATAAAACGCTGGCCCATGAAGCAATAACAAACTGGTCGGAAATGGGAAAGCGTCAGATAACCTTTAATGTAGGTGTGAAATACGAAACGCCTAAAGCAGATGTGCAGCGTGTAGTAGAACGAATTGAAGACACGCTTCAGGAAAATGATAAAATTGAATAAAGATCTGATCATTGTGCGATTCAGCGAGTTTAACTCTTCTTCCCTCGACATTTTCGTGTATTTCTTTACGAAAGCCACAGGCTGGGTGGATTGGTTTGAAACAAAAGAGGAAATCAATTTTGAAGTAATGGAGATTTTGGAGGAAGAAGGAGTAGACATCGCATTTCCTTCCGAATCGGTTTATATTGAAAATGCTCCAGCGCAGGCCTGGCCTGATTCGATTAAACAGGAAATCGCAGAAAAAACAAGGCATGCAGAGCATTCAAATAAATAATAAAACCCCGGCTGTGCAGCCGGGGTTTTATTATTTAAGCAAGGAGAAACTGCAGGAAAGCTTTGTTGGCAGGTGATAAAGATTCTTTTTGGCGATGGGCAAGAGCAAGCGTCAGCCGGACGGGAGGATCTAAAGGAACGCCTGCCAGCTTTTCATCATCCTGAATGACCATTTCCAAAAAATTGTAATACCAAGGCCGCGTTCCGTCAGTGATTTTGCCATGGAAAGTTGATTTGTTTCGAATGCAAGGTGAACGGGACGACCGGCTTTTTTCGCTGATTTGATCGACAACTTTCCTCTGATAATATCCTTCTTTAAATAAGATGAGCGGTTCTTCCGCCACTTCTTCATGAGAGACGGAAGTTTTGGAGGCAAAAGGGTGATCGAGAGGAACGACAGCAACCATCTGTGTCGCCAAAAAAGGATGAATCGTTAGCTGACTGGATGATTTTCGTCCTTCATCTGTGACGATGGTGCCAAGCTCGATTTCTCCGTTTATAATAGCTTCTTCAATAGCGGAAGTGCCTGCTTCATATATGGAAACAGACAAGCCGGGATAGGCTTTCAGAAAACGCGTAATCTGGTCGGGGAAATAATAAGAACCGGCCATCGACGGCAGTCCTATTTCAACTTCTCCCTGAGTAAGATCCTGCATATTAAGAACATCGCTTTTTGCTTTTGCAAGCAGGCGGTGCATATCAATAGCATGTCCATACAGCTTTTCTCCAGCTTTCGTCAGGCGGATCTGTCTTTTGTCGCGGATAAGAAGGCGGACGCCAAGCTCTTCTTCAAGCTGACGAACCGCACGGCTGACGGCGGGCTGTGCAATACGAAGAGATGCAGCGGCTTTTGTGAAACTCCGGCAGGCAGCTACTTCCCGGAAATATTCAAGAGCTCTGCTTTCCATAACAATCTCCTTTCATAACAAAAAAGCATAATTATTATATTTATTATATATTTTATTTATCAATATGCTCATGATAGCATACAAATATAGAAGAAAGTGTGATGGAAAGAAGGATATATACCATGATTGAAGCAAAAACCGCATCATTTTGGAAAGCTACTACGGCACTCGGAGCCGCTTCTTTTTTAATATTTGCGAACTTATATTATCCGCAGCCGCTTCTGCCTATGCTGAGTGAAGAGTTTCAAGTATCTGAAGTTGCCTCGAGCCTGATCATTTCCATTCCATTGATTGTGCTGGGTATTACTTTTTTTGTATACAGCGCCCTCTCTGATGCCTTTGGCAGACGAAATATTTTATTTATATCCATGATACTTGGTATTGCGGGCACCATTCTTATCAGCATGGCGCCGAGTTTTGGCTGGCTGATGGCAGCCAGGGTGTTTCAGGCAGCTGCTTTAGCAGGTATACCGGTAGCGGCTATGGCATATCTCAGCGAAGAATATTCCAAAAAAGCTATGACAGTAGCAGTAGGAATTTATATTAGCGCAAACAGTTTCGGAGGGATGAGCGGCCGGGTGGCAAGCGGCATTATTGCAGATGCGTCGGATTGGCAGCTGGCTTTTATAATAATGGCCGGAGTGAGCGTAGGCATTGGGATTTTTGTCTGGTTTATGCTTCCGGAATCCACCCAGTTTACAGCGAAACCATTTCATTTTAAAACCACGCTGCAGAACAACTGGATGCATCTGAAAGATAAAAAAATGGCACTGGCCTATATTATCGGCGGGCTGCATTTTTTCGTATTTATTGGCGTATTTAACTTTATTACGTATCTTTTAAATGGTGAGCCGTTCTTTGTATCAGCTACTATACTCGGTCTGCTCTTTCTAACATACGGGGCTGGAACCTTCAGCTCGACGCTGGCTGGAAAGATGGCGCAGGTATGGAATCAGACAAGCTGCATGCTGATTGGAATCGCTTTAATGGCGATAGGTATTGTGCTCGCAAGCGTTCCTTCTTTTCCTGTTATATTAATAGCGCTGCTTACATTAAGTTTTGGTTTTTTCTTTGTCCATTCCAGCTCCAGTTCCTGGGTGACAAGGCATGCTGTACAGGCAAAAGCAAGCGCATCAGGACTGTATTTGACCAGTTATTATTTGGGAGGCGGATTAAGCAGTGTCTATTTTGGCTGGCTCTGGCCTTCATTTGGATGGCCGGGCGTGGTTACAGGTGCAGCTGCTGTACTGATTATTACATTGAGCTGTACGCTCAGTTTGCGCAGGATCGACAGAGCCGAACAAAAGGCAGCTACTTCTGTATTTGTAACAAATTAACCGGAATAAAGCCGAACCCGTAACGGGTTCGGCTTTTGTTATGTAACAGTTTATGACAAAAAGATGCTGTTCTAACTTTTTTAGAAAAAATCAATGTAAGGGGTTGCAAAAACGGAAATACTGTTATAATATAAAAACATATTAAATTAACTGTTATAAAACAGTATTCGTAAGGGAGAGATAAAAATGGGATCTATTCAAGAAGATGCAAAGAAGCTCGAGCAGCAGTGGAAAGAAGACAGCAGGTGGGAAGGTATTGAACGGCCTTATAGTGCGGAGGATGTAATTAAATTAAGAGGGTCTATTGAAATCGAGCATACTTTAGCAAAGCGGGGATCGGAAAAGCTGTGGAAGCTTCTTCATGAAGAGCCATATGTAAACTCTCTGGGTGCGTTAACAGGAAACCAGGCTGTGCAGCAGGTGAAAGCAGGTTTGAAAGCGATTTATTTAAGCGGCTGGCAGGTGGCAGCAGACGCCAACCTTGCTGGACAAATGTATCCCGATCAAAGCCTGTATCCGGCAAATAGTGTACCAAGCGTAGTTCAGCGTATTAATCAGGCGCTGCAGCGTGCAGATCAGATACAGCATATGGAGCAGGAGGGAGATACGGATTTCTTCGCCCCTATTGTAGCTGATGCCGAGGCAGGCTTTGGCGGTCAGCTGAACGTATTTGAACTAATGAAGAGTATGATTGAATCAGGTGCTTCCGGTGTACACTTTGAGGATCAGCTTGCTTCAGAAAAGAAGTGTGGACATCTCGGCGGAAAAGTTCTGCTTCCTACGCAGAATGCCGTACGTAATTTAATATCCGCCCGTCTTGCAGCAGATGTAAGCGGAACGAAAACCATTATTCTTGCGAGAACAGATGCGGATGCAGCCGATCTTATAACAAGTGACATTGATCCCTACGATCAGGAGTTCATAACCGGTGAACGTACAGCAGAGGGCTTTTACCGTACAAAGCCGGGTATTGATCAGGCAATTGCAAGAGGCTTGGCCTACGCTCCGTTTGCCGACCTTATCTGGTGCGAGACATCCAAACCGAATCTCGAGGAAGCCAGGAAATTTGCTGATGCCATTCATGAGAAATTCCCGGGGAAAATGCTTGCCTATAACTGCTCTCCTTCATTTAACTGGAAAGCAAATCTGGATGATGAAACGATTGAAACCTTCCAGCAGGAAATTGCAAAGATGGGGTATAAGTTCCAGTTTGTTACGCTTGCCGGATTCCATGCGTTGAACCACAGCATGTTTGAGCTGGCTAAAGGCTACAAAACGCGTGGAATGGGAGCCTATTCTAAACTGCAGCAGGCAGAGTTTGCCAGTGAAGCAAAAGGCTACACTGCAACGCGCCACCAGCGGGAAGTTGGTACCGGATATTTTGATGAAGTAGCCCAGGTAATTACCGGTGGAACGTCTTCTACTACAGCACTTAAAGGTTCTACAGAGACGGCGCAGTTCCAGAAAACAAAATCATAAAACGTTCAAACCGAAAAAGCCAGCTCTCTACTTGTAGAGGCTGGCTTTTTTGATGAAAGGATGCTTAGCAATTACAAATCCAATTTATCTGCTGAAAGAAGGATTCCATCGTTATCAGCATACACCCATTCGCCGGGCTGCCATTTAACGGAGGCAAATACCACTGGAATATTGGCATCGCCAATTCCTTTTTTTATTGATTTAATCGGGTTTGTTCCAAGAGCAAAAATTCCGACGTCCATATCGGCTATTTCATCAGAATCACGGATGCATCCATATACGATCACGCCCGCAAGTTTCCGCTCCACAGCAATTTCTGCTAAATTATCTCCCATCAGGGCACAGCGGGAAGACCCGCCGCCGTCGACCACTAATACGGAGCCTTCCGGTATTTCCTGAAGCGCTTTTTTGACAAGCACATTGTCTTCGAATACGCGTACTGTGGCTGCAGGTCCGGAAAAATGGGTTTTCTGCCCGTATCGTTTAAATAATGGATCGGCTACTCTTACTACGTCTGAATAATCATCACAAATGTCAGCTGTAAATCCCATCGTATCACTTCCTTTTTTAGTCATCTTTGTAATACTTCGATATGTATTAAAAAAATCCTTTCCATACGCAACGGTTTCCTTCAAAGGCTTGATATGATACTCTATGTAGGAGATTGTTAAGATTCTAAGGAGGATACGTTGATGAAACAAATGGATGCAAATGAAATCATTGCTTTTATTTCAGAAAGCAAAAAATCCACACCGGTAAAAGTATATATTCAGGGAGACCTGGATGCGATCGGTTTTGGAAATGAAACAAAACGCTTTATCGAAGGGAATACAGGTGTTCTTTTCGGGGAGTGGAGCGACATTGAAAAAGGCATTAATGATAACAAAGATAAAATTACAGATTATGTAGTAGAAAGCGACCGCCGCAATTCTGCTATACCCCTTTTAGATACAAAAGCAATTGAAGCACGTATTGAGCCGGGAGCGATTATCCGTGATCAGGTGGAAATCGGTAAAGGTGCGGTTATCATGATGGGTGCTTCTATCAATATTGGTTCCGTTGTTGGAGAAGGCACAATGATAGATATGAACGTTGTCATGGGAGGCAGAGCAACAGTAGGCAAGAACTGCCACATTGGTGCAGGATCTGTACTTGCCGGCGTTATTGAGCCGCCTTCCGCTCAGCCTGTTATCGTACAGGATGGAGTGGTAGTAGGGGCAAACTGCGTAATTCTTGAAGGAGTAACGGTAGGCGAAGGTGCTGTAGTAGCAGCAGGAGCTATCGTAACAGAGGATGTTCCCCCAAATACGGTAGTAGCCGGCACACCGGCCCGTGTGATTAAAGAGATTGATGAGAAAACAAAAGGTAAAACAGAAATTAAGCAGGAGCTCCGCCGTCTTAACGACGATAACTAAAACAGCATATTCTTTTAGGCCGTCCGGTGGAAATTATTTAGCCGGACGGCTTTTTTATATTATAATGTAAAGATCATAGAAGAGAGAAAGGATAAGAGCACATGAACTGGATGGAACGAGATCAGAACGCTATCATGTCTACATACCAGAGACTTCCGATAGCAGTGGAAAAAGGAGAAGGCAATTACTTATTCGATACGGAAGGGAAAGCCTATTTGGATTTATTTACAGGCCTGGCCGTGAACCTGCTCGGCCATTCTCATCCCTATCTTTTAAAAAAACTGGGCGAACAATCGGAAAAATTTCTCCATATCTCCAATATATTTTTAAATCAGCCTGCGATCGAGCTGGCTGAACGGATGATAGAACATTCGATTCCCGGAAAAGTATTTTTTTGCTAATTCAGGAGCAGAAGCGACAGAGGCCGCGGTAAAGCTCGTGCATAAATGGAAAAAAGAACAGAAAGAAGAGAAACGTGGAATTGTTGTACTGGAAAAAAGCTTTCATGGTAGAACACTTGGGGTGGTCAAGCTGACAAGACAACCGGGTATTTATCAGGACTTTCCGGCTGCGGATTATCCTGTATTTGAAACAGTGCCGGAGGATTTGGAACAGCTTGAATCAGTATTGGTGAAAGAAAAGCCGGCCGCTTTCCTGGCAGAACCTATTTTAGGATCAGGCGGCATTACGCCGTTGTCCACAGATTTTCTCCAGGGAGCGGAAGCGCTCTGCAGAAAATACAATGTTCTTTTTTGTATAGACGAGATTCAAACGGGGATCGGACGAACCGGAACGTTTTTTGCATATCAACAGGCAGCAGTCACACCAGACCTGATCTTATTTGCTAAAGGAATTGGAGGAGGTCTGCCATTAGGGGGGATTATTGCGGGCGACAAGCTGGAAAATAAATTTGCGCCCGGCGATCATGGCACTACTTTTGGACCTTCCCCGCTGAGTGCAGCTCTTGGAAATGCTGTCATGGACGTTTTATTTGAACAGAATGGATTAAAAGAAGGCAGGCAGAGAGCGGACTATTTCAGACAGCAGCTCGAAGGTCTTCAGTTTGAGCTGAAAACCGAAATAGAGGAAATCAGGGGAATGGGAATGATGCTCGGCGTAAAGCTTGATGCCGATGCAGAAAAAGTGAAAAGCATTCAGGAGGCGTTGCTGCACCGGGGATTTATGGTTAATATAGCCCAGCAGACAATTATCCGGCTGCTGCCACCGCTGACTCTGCAGAAAGAGGAAGCAGACAGTTTTATCCAGGCTTTTAAAGAAGAACTAATATCCAGGCGTCAGGAGGCATCCGTGTGAACGTAACTACTATCCGCCGGGAGCTTCATCAAATACCGGAACCGGGATTCAAAGAATGGAAAACACAGCAATATCTTCTCGATAAAATTGCTTTATGGAAAACGGATTACATGGAGTGGAAAACATGGCACACCGGCATTTTTTTATTTATCCATGGTTCAGACCCTGTTAAAACGATAGCGTACCGCACTGATATGGATGGGCTTCCTATAGAGGAGAGCACGACCTACTCGTTTCCCTCACTTCATCCGGGAATGATGCATGCTTGCGGACATGACCTTCATATGTCTATTGCGCTGGGGCTTGTCCACACATTTTCTCAAGAACAGCCTAAAGAAAATCTGCTGTTTATTTTTCAGCCGGCTGAAGAAGGTCCGGGTGGTGCAGAGCCAATGCTTGATGCCGCGCCATTTCTGGAATGGAAACCGGATGAAATATATGCCCTTCACGTGGCTCCGGAGCGAAAGGTGGGGGAAGTGGCCTCTAAACCTGGTCTTTTATTCGCCAATACGTCAGAACTGTTTATTGATCTAAAAGGTACAGGGGGTCATGCAGCCAGGCCTCATCTGGCCAATGATATGGTTGTCGCTGCAAGCCATCTTGTTACGCAGATTCAATCCGTCGTGGCAAGAAACGTAGACCCGCTTGATGCTGCCGTTGTAACAATCGGAAAAATAACAGGCGGTACGAAGCAGAATATCATTGCTGAAGCTTCCAGACTGGAAGGGACCATCCGCACGCTCTCGGAAGAAAGCATGCAGAAAGTAAAAACAAGAATCAGGCAGCTCACTGCCGGTATAGAAACAGCTTTTGACTGCGAAGCAGAAATTGACTGGGGCGCCAACTACTGTCAGGTATACAATAATCATGAGATTGCCGCTTCTTTTCGGGAATTTGCCCAACAGCATGGCGGAGTAATCTATGTGGAGAGCGGGGAAGCGATGACCGGAGAGGATTTCGGCTACTTCCTGCGCGAAGTGCCGGGATTGATGTTCTGGCTTGGCGTTGATACCCCATACGGCCTCCATGATTCGCGGTTGGAGCCTAAAGAAGAAGCAATGAATACCGCTGTTAAATTTTTGACAGACTTTTTAAAAAGCAGATAATAGAAAAACGGCGCTCTTTTATAAGAGACGCCGTTTTTTTTCGGATGGTTGATCGCTGCTTTTATTTGTTAATAGAAGCAGGCTCGTGTTTATCAATATACACTTGGTGTGGAAATGGTATTTCTATTCCATTTTCCTCAAGGGCTTCCTTGCAGGCTTTTAAAATCTCGCGCTGCATAGCCCACTGCATCATGTTTTCTGTTTTTCCAATTATACGAAGAACTACTTCAGAATCTCCCAGTGATTGAACACCAACAACATCAGGTCCTTCTACAATTTCAGGATGAACAGACGCTACTTTGTTACACGCTTCCTGGAGCACCGATATTGCTTTATCAATATCATCATTATACGAAATGCCTATATCGATAAGGGCCTGCATGTTTCCTCTGGAATAGTTGCTGACCGTAATGATTTCTCTGTTGGGAATAAAATGAAGAACTCCGTCAAAGCTTCTCATCTGAGTGGTGCGGAGACCGATTTCTTCGACCACGCCGTCCAGGCCTGCCACAGAAATATAATCATCAACGTCAATCTGCTTTTCAATCAGCAGAAAAACTCCCGTTACAACGTCGCTGACGAGGCCCTGCGCGCCGAAACCAACTGCCAGCCCGACCACACCTGCGCCTGCGATCAATGAAGCAATAGGCAGATTAAAAATACCTAAAATAATAGTAATCAGCACAAAAATAAGTACGTAGGAAAAAACGTTAACGAGCAGCTTGGAAATAGTTTTTACTCTTCCAGGATGCATGTTTCGTTTTTCCTGCATTTTGGAAAACCCACGTGTGATGATCCGCTTTCCCACGGCTCTTGCAATAAAGTAGCCTACTACAGCTAAGATAATTTGGATAACCACCATAAGGGCGGCGCTTAAAACTCCAGTAATAATTGTTTCGTCAATAAAACCCGGCATAAACGGATCTCCTCTCTTTATTGTCTATTAGAATAAAGCACGATAAAGAGTATACCATACGTTAAGGATGTTGAAAAAACATAATTGCCATAAAGGCTGATGTCCTCTGTTTGACTTTCAAAACAGCTCCATATTACAATGAAATACGTGAAAAGCAGTATATGAGGAGTGGAACACAATATGACTGAAAAACGAATGGTAGGTATGCAGGCACCAGGATTTAAAATGGATGCGGTCATGCCAAACAAGGAGTTCGGCACAGTAAGTCTCGAAGAGAATATGAAAAATGATCTATGGACGGTATTGTTTTTCTACCCGATGGACTTTACTGTCATATGCCCCACAGAAATCACATCAGTGAGTGATCAATTTGATGAGTTCAAAGAGCTGGATACAGAAGTAATCGGCGTCTCTACAGATACCATACATGCACATAAAGCCTGGATTAATACTTCACGGGACGATAATGGACTGGGCGGTCTTAACTATCCGCTGGCAGCAGATACGAATCATAGAGTATCTCGCGATTACGGCGTATTAATTGAAGATGAAGGAATAGCGCTGCGCGGATTATTTATTATCAGTCCGGAAGGTGAACTGATGTATTCTGCAGTTAATCATAATAACATCGGACGTGATGTAGATGAAACGCTGCGCGTGCTTCAGGCTCTTCAGACAGGCGGATTGTGTCCGGCCAACTGGCAGCCTGGCCAGGAAACCCTTTAAATAAAAGCGCTGCTCCGCTTTTGTATAAAAGAAAGCACAAAATAAACGGGCACAGCGGTACACGAAATCTTCATTTCGTGTGCTTTTTCATGTAAAATTGAAGAAGAACAGCCGGTTTAAATGAAGAGTGGAGGAAAAGGCATGAAAAAGCAATTTGCGGTTATCGGACTTGGCCGGTTCGGCGGCAGCATCTGCAAGTCACTGATGAATGAAGGAATGGACGTACTGGCTATTGACCAGGATGAAGAAAAAGTAAACGAATTCGCTTCTATTGCCACACAGGCAGTTATCGCGGACAGTACAGATGAAAAAGCATTAAAAAGTCTCGGGATACGAAATTTTGACCACGTGGTTGTAGCGATTGGAGATAATATCCAGGCAAGTATTTTAACAACCCTTATTTTAGATGAAATGAAAGTGAAGCATATTACCGTAAAAGCACAAAATGACTATCATGAAACAGTGCTCAATCGAATTGGTGCCCATGAGATTGTTCATCCGGAAAGAGATATGGGGATTCGAATTGCCCATAACGTTGTATCAGATAACGTTCTTGATTATCTTGAGCTGTCGGATGAACACAGCATAGTAGAGCTGGCAGCGGGACCGACTATTGATGGAAAAACGATAGTTGACCTGGACGTCAGGTCAACTTATGGTTGTAATATTCTGGCTATAAAACGAAATGAAGAATTGACTGTCTCTCCTGAACCGGAAGTGAAGCTCTATGAAGGGGATATTTTAATTATTATAGGCGCTGATGCGGATATCAGCCGGCTTGAATCCTACTGGATTGATGAAAATTAAAAATTATCAAATTGCACGGGCTGATGGACTGGTTTCATAAATGGCCGGTTTTCCTGACAGACAAAAAAGGAGTTTCCATTTTAAAAATGGAAACTCCTTTTTATTAAACTTCCATAATAATAGGAAGAATCATAGGCTTACGTTTTGTTTTTTCATATAAATAAGGAGAAAGCTGGTCAATAATTTCATTTTTGATTTCAGCCCACTGCTTTGTTTTGCGTTTCATAACTTCATCTAAATGAGTGGAAAGCATCTTCTGAGCATCGTTGATCATATCACTGGATTCCCTCATATAAACGAATCCTCTGGAAATAATATCAGGACCGGCGGAAACCGTGAAGTTTTTCATATCAATACTCACGACGACTACGACTAGACCTTCTTCAGAGAGAATGCGGCGGTCCCGCAGAACAATATTTCCTATATCACCGATTCCGTTACCATCAACGTAAACAGAGCCGGACGGGATTTTTCCTACAATAGAGGCGGAATCCTTTTTCAAACCAAGCACTTCACCTATTTCCATTACAAAGGAACGATCCAACGGAATGTCACAATCCTCTGCGAGCTTCGTATGCATTTTCAGCATCCGGTATTCTCCATGAATAGGCATGAAATATTTTGGTTTCATCAGGCGGAGCATCAGCTTCTGTTCTTCCTGAGCGCCGTGGCCGGAAGTATGAATGTTGTTCAGTGATCCGTGAATTACTTTAGCACCGGCTTTAAGGAGCTGATTAATAATTTTATTTACGGACAAATTGTTACCCGGAATAGGGGAGCTTGAGAAAACAATGGTATCCCCGGGAATAATCTGGATCTGCCGGTGGGTACCATGGGCAATTCTTGATAAAGCGGCCATTGGTTCACCCTGGCTGCCTGTGCATAGGATAGCTGTTTCATTATCAGGCATCCGGTTCAGCTGGCCCGGTTCAATGAATGTGTCTTTTGGCGCTTTAATATAGCCAAGCTCCTGGCCGATCGTAATAGCATTATCCATGCTTCGACCAAATACTGCTATTTTTCTGCCGTGATGAACAGCAGCGTTTACAGCCTGCTGGAGACGGTAGATATTAGAAGCGAAGGTGGCGAATATAACCGCGTCCTTCTGCATTCTGGAATATTTTATCAATACTCTTGCTTACCGTTCTCTCCGACATGCTGAATCCCGGAACTTCACTGTTTGTACTATCAGAAAGAAGGCACAATACTCCTTCATCCCCGATCTGAGCCATTTTGGAAAGATTCGCAGGTTGGCTTACCGGAGTGAAGTCAAATTTGAAGTCACCAGTATGAACAATATTTCCTTCAGGTGTGTTTACAACAACACCTAAAGAATCGGGAATGCTGTGTGTTGTTTTTGAAAAATGAAATAGAAAGATTCGCAAAGCTGATCACATCTTCTTCCTTAATAACATGCAACTTCGTTTTACGGAGCAGACCATGTTCCTCAAGCTTTCTTTTCAGTAGGCCCAGAGCAAGCTGCCCGCCGTAAACGGGAATGTTCATCTCGCGAAGAAAATAAGGTATGCCGCCGATGTGATCTTCGTGTCCGTGCGTAATAAATAAGCCCTTTATCTTATGCTGGTTTCGAACAAGGTATGTGTAATCCGGGATAACATAATCGATACCCAGAAGTTCATCCTCGGGAAACATGATCCCTGCATCAATAACAATAATTTCTTCTTTATATTCAATTGCATACGTATTTTTGCCGATTTCCCCAAGTCCTCCAAGGGCAAATACAGCTACCTGGTCGTTTTGTAGTTGTTTCATATTTTAGATGTTCTCCACTTTGAAGTCTTCTTTTTGTTTTTCAAAAGCAAGAAGAGCTTCTGATACAGGCTGTACAAATTCAATATTGTATGGACGGTCTTTTAGTTTTATTCTAACGTCCATTTCTGAATCTGCTTCTATATACATAGATTCTGTGTTTTCGCGAACAGCTATTTCCGTTGAATCCTTTTGATATAATACTTTGTAAATCATAGGTATAGTCTCTCCTTTGTATTGGGTGATTTTCTATTAAGCAGGATGCGTGAACCCTGTTATTACTTCATGTACCGGAAAAGAAAAAATAAGGACCTGGTTTCTTGTGCATCCGAAAAAAACATCAAGAAATAAGCATAGGGTTTCATAATATAAATTAAGAAAAGGGCTTCAAATATTTATACGCAAAGCGGAACGGGCGGACAGTCCACTTTGATAAAACACTCGATTCTCAAATTGTAATCGATTTACAGCTTTTTTTCAATAGACGAAGCTATCTAAAGGACGGGGACCAATCTTTAGATAGCTAAAGCTTTAAAACAAAAATCCCTCCTTTCATCTACTCCCCGGCAAATTAAAAAAGCTGCAAGGCAGAAATGAAAGGGGGGATTGGGTTAATTGGATTCTTCTTCAATTCTGTCATAAAACATAATACCGTCAAGATGGTCAAGCTCGTGCTGAAAAGCAATAGAAGGAAGGCCTCTGAGGCGCAGGCGGATTTTCTCATTATCCATCGTGTATCCTTCAATAGTAACGCGCGAATAGCGGGGGACTTCCCCTTCTATTTCTCTATCGACAGACAGGCAGCCTTCGCCGCCCTCTAAATGATTGAGTTCTACAGAATGACTGACTATTTTTGGATTAACCAGCCCGTAGCTGTACAATTTATCCTTATCATCTGTAAGATGCAGCGCAAACATGCGTTTATTAATTCCTAATTGAGGAGCGGCTATACCTACTCCAGAACGCAGGTCGTACTTTTCTGCTATATCATCATCCTGTGAATTTTGAAGGAATTCAAGCATATCCTCCAGTGTTTTTTTGTCCTCAGCTGATAAGGGCAGCTGCACAGGCTCTGAGATTTTACGTAGAGCAGGGTGTCCTTCACGGACAATGTCATTCATTGTTATCATTATATGTGCCTCCTGCATAATCTGCTTCATTGAATCAAAATGAATGAAGATGACTCGCTGATTTTGTCTATAAAATAGTATAGCAAAACAGGTGCTATTACAAAAGAAAAATCATTCCACAGAATAATTATCCAAACATTAATATAGGAAGAAATGTGAAAGGAATAAGAGAAGCAGGTGTTTGTACCTCCAGTTTATTGATTTCCCTATTTTTTTCCTATATGATGAACAAATAGAAGGAATTTTAAGAATAGAAAGGAACAAACATGCCCATACATAAAAAAACAGCTATCACGTACACGGCTATAGGCGCAGTATTATTATTAGGAGGATGTGGAGGAAGTCCCGAAGAACAAATGCAGAATAGTCTGGAAGGGGCTGCAGAAGCAGAGGAAGAGTTTGCAGAACAGCAGCAGCCAATGATGGATCTTCATGAAGAAGAACAAAGCCTGTTTGCTTCCATGCAGGAGCTTTCTGTCGAAGAAATGGACGAAATCGAATCGCAGTCAGAAGAGGCAGTCAGTCTGGCTGAAGAGCGGGAAAGCCATTTAGAAACGGAAAAAGAAAGCATTGAAAGTTCTTATGAAGAATTTCAGCAGGGCATCGAAAGCGGTGAAGAAGCAGAAGCGGATCTCAGCTCAGAGCTTCAAGCGGCACAGGAATCAATGGAAGGACGCTACAATGCCTATCAGAACCTCAACGAAGCTTATGCAGAAGGTATTGATCGAGATAAAGAATTGTACGAAGCTTTAACGAATGAAAACCTTACTGTAGATGAGCTTCAAGATCAGATTGCCAAGGTTAACGAGTCCTACACGATTGTGGCAGATGAACAAGAGCAGTTTAACACCTATACTGACCAGTATAATGAAGCAAAGACATCTCTTTATGAAGCAGCCGGTATTGAACAGGAATGAATAGCAGCCTGAATGGATTATTCATTCAGGTTTTTTCTTTAGAAAAATAAGGGAACGCAAATATGTATGGGTGTTGCCCATCTGTATTAACACCTAAAAAAGAATATTCTCCTCTTAATCGGAAAAGCTGTTAGTGTCGGGGAAGGAAATGCTATATAACAGTTTACAGAAAGATTCAATCCTGATAAACACAAATTATGGTGGAAAGCCTTTAGTTAAAAAGGATTGACTAACCTTTTTAATATAGTATATTCTAACAATATAGCTTTATTGTTATAATCCTTATTTCTTTTCTAATGAGACAGTTTCCGCAAAAATGATAAATGCAATAACAGGTTATTTTTTCTCCGAATCAGGGTAGTAAGTTTAGAGTTAACGTATCTGACTGGACACGAGCTTTTATGCTGGCTGCCTGTTTGGAATGAAGAGGAAATTGTTTTAATAGAAAATAATCGAACAATTAGGAAGGTAGAGGTGACTGCAGTGGCTGAAAAAACACTGAAAAATATTGAAGAGCAGTTTGAAATGTTTCAAATCCTCAATGAAGAAGGCAAGATAGTAAACAAAGACGCTCTTCCGGATTTGTCAGATGAAGAGCTTCAGGAACTAATGAGAAGAATGGTTTATACAAGAATATGGGATCAGCGTGCAATTTCCCTCAATAGACAGGGAAGACTTGGATTTTATGCACCGGTAGCAGGACAGGAAGCGTCTATGCTCGGTTCTCAGTTCAGCCTGGATAAAGAAGATTGGATTCTGCCGGGTTACCGGGATATTCCACAGATGGTATGGCATGGTATGTCACTTCATCAGGCATTTCTTTTCTCCCGCGGCCATTTCAAAGGCGGCCAGATGGCAGAAGGACTTAATCTTGTTATGCCCCAGATTATTATTGGAGCGCAGATTATTCAGACAGCCGGCGTAGCACTTGGATTGAAACGCAGAGGCAAGGACAATGTCGCTATTACTTATACCGGTGACGGCGGTGCCTCGCAGGGTGACTTCTATGAAGGTATGAACTTTGCAGGAGCATATAAAGCCCCGGCTATTTTTGTTGTGCAGAACAACTACTTCGCTATTTCAGTTCCTGTTGAAGAGCAGTCTGCTGCAAAGACGATTGCCCAAAAAGCAGTAGCAGCAGGAATTAATGGAATTCAAGTAGATGGAATGGACGTTCTTGCAGTTTATGCGGCAACTAAAGAAGCCCGTAAAAACGCACTAGAAGGAACACCTACCCTTATTGAAACACTAACGTACAGATATGGGCCGCACACGATGGCTGGTGATGACCCTACAAGATATAGAACGTCCGAGCTTGACAGCGAATGGGAAAAGAAAGATCCAATCGTTCGTTTCCGTAAATACCTTGAAAGCAAAAAGCTCTGGTCTGAAGAAGAAGAAAACAAAGTAGTTGAAAAAGCAAAAGAAGAAATCAAAGCAGCAATTAAAGAAACAGATGAAGTTGCTCCTCAAAAAGTAACAGATTTAATCGGCAACATGTTTGAAGAGCTTCCAGTAAATCTACAGCAGCAGATGGACGAATATAAAGAGAAGGAGTCGAAGTAAGCTATGGCGCAAATGACGATGATTCAGGCTATTACCGATGCGATGCGTACGGAGCTGAAAAACGACGAAAATGTCTTAGTTTTCGGCGAAGATGTCGGTAAAAACGGTGGAGTATTTAGAGCAACAGAAGGACTGCAGGATGAATTCGGTGAAGAACGTGTATTCGACACACCTCTTGCAGAATCAGGAATCGGCGGGCTTTCAATCGGCCTTGGCCTTACCGGCTTCCGTCCAGTTATGGAAATTCAGTTTTTCGGTTTTGTATTCGAAACGATGGATGCAGTAGTAGGACAGATGGCAAGAATGCGCTATCGTTCAGGCGGGCATTACAACATGCCGGTAACGATCCGTTCTCCATTTGGAGGCGGGGTTAAAACACCCGAGCTTCACGCGGACAGCCTTGAAGGCTTAATTGCACAATCGCCCGGCGTACGTGTAGTTATTCCGTCCACTCCTTACGACGCAAAAGGCCTTCTTATTTCTTCTATCCGTAATAACGACCCGGTCGTTTTTCTTGAGCACATGAAGCTTTACCGTTCTTTCCGTGAAGAAGTACCGGAAGAGGAATACACCATTGATCTTGATAAAGCAGACATAAAGCGTGAAGGCAAAGATGTAACGCTTATCGCTTACGGTGCAATGGTTCATACTTCACTTAAAGCAGCGGAAGAACTTTCAGAAGAAGGTATTGAAGCGGAAGTTATTGACCTTCGTACGATCAGTCCTATTGATATAGAGACTATTCTTGAGTCTGTAAGAAAACAAATCGTGCTGTTGTTGTTCAGGAAGCGCAGAAAATGGCTGGTATCGCAGCAAGCGTAGCAGCTGCTATTACAGATGAAGCTATTCTTCATTTGGAAGCGCCGGTTCTTCGTGTTACAGCTCCGGACACTGTCTTTCCATTTGCAGCAGCAGAAGATGTGTGGCTGCCTAATGAAACAGATGTTAAAGAGCGCGTAAAAGCAGTTATAAACTTCTAAATAAAGCAATTCAAGAAAGCAGGCTGAAAAAGAAATCAGAAACAAGGTTTCCTTTTTCAGTCTCTTTTATCCTTTATATAAAAAATGATAGGTAGCAGAAAGGGAGGCAATTATAGTGGCTTTCGAATTTAAATTACCAGATATTGGTGAAGGTATCCATGAAGGCGAAATCGTTAAATGGTTCGTCAAAGTAGGAGACACCATTAAAGAAGACGATATCCTTGTTGAAGTACAAAACGATAAAGCTGTAGTAGAGATTCCTTCTTCAGTTGATGGCACGGTTAAAGAAGTAAGGGTAGATGAAGGTGTTACAACTACTGTAGGTGAAGTCATTCTCGTTATAGATGATGGCAGTGAAGATGCACCGCAGAAGAAGCGCCGAAAAAGAACCAAAAGAAGATAAAAGTAAATCAGGTGAAGAACAAAATGCAGAAAATCCTGCAGACGAAACAGAAAAACAGCCTGATGAACAGCCATCTGAAAAGCCGGCTGCTGAAGATACAGAGGATGATGACTCCAGAGTAATCGCAATGCCATCTGTACGTAAGTTCGCCAGAGAAAAAGATGTAACATCCGTAAAGTCAGCGGAAGCGGCAAAAACGGACGAGTATTAAAAGAAGATATTGAGTCCTACTTGAGCGGCGGACAGGAAACAGAGGAAGCATCATCAGAGCCTGCTGATGCAAAAGAAGAAAGCAAATCTGCTTCTAAAGCTCCTGTTTCCCAAAACACAACTGAACTTGAAGAGCGCGTACCGATGAAAGGTATTAGAAAAGCAATTGCTAAGGCAATGGTTAATTCTAAGCACACCGCTCCTCACGTAACGCACATGGATGAAATTGATGTAACAAACCTTGTAGCAAACCGTAAAAATTCAAGCCGATTGCTGCAGATAAAGGAACAAAACTTACGTATCTGCCATATGTCGTTAAAGCACTTACTTCTGCTTTAAGAGCATATCCTTCATTAAATGCATCAATTGATGACGAAAACCAAGAAATTGTTTACAAAAACTATTATAATATAGGTATTGCTGCAGATACGGAGCAAGGACTTGTTGTTCTGTAGTAAAAGATGCTGATCGTAAATCAATTTTCATGCTTGCTGATGAAATTAATGAGCTGGCTGTAAAAGCCCGCGACGGCAAGCTCAGCTCTGATGAGATGAGAGGCGGAACAAGCACTATTTCCAACGTAGGATCTGCTCAGGGTCTCTGGTTTACTCCAGTTATTAATCACCCGGAAGTAGCAATCCTTGGTATTGGCCGTATTGAAGAAAAAGCAGTTGTACGCGATGGGGAAATTGTTGCCGCACCAATGCTTGCTCTTTCATTAAGCTATGACCACAGACTAGTGGACGGCGTAACAGCTCAAAGCGCATTGAACCACGTGAAGCGTCTATTGAATGATCCAGAACTAATCATCATGGAGGATAAGAATGGTAGTAGGAGATTTCGCAGAAGAAGTAGATACACTAATAGTAGGTTCAGGTCCAGGGGGCTATGTCGCGGCAATCCGTGCAGCCAGCTTGGACAAAAAGTAACAATCGTGGAAAAAGGCGAAATAGGCGGTGTCTGCCTTAACGTCGGATGCATCCCATCTAAGGCGCTTATTCAGGCCGGCCACCGTTTCCATGATGCACAGCATGGAAGCGAAGATATGGGAATCGCTACAGAAAAAGCAACAGTAGATTTTTCTAAAGTCCAGGAATGGAAAGCCGGCGTTGTGAAAAAGCTGACCGGCGGCGTTGAAGGACTTCTTAAAGGTAATAAAGTTTAATCGTACAGGGAGAAGCATACTTTTCTGATAAAAATCAGGTTAAGGTTTCTTCTGATGAGTATAACTCACAGACGTACAAGTTTAAAAACTGCATTATCGCTACTGGTTCAAGACCAATTGAGATTCCGACTCTTAAGTACTCGGACCGTGTGATCAATTCCACAGGCGCCCTGCAGCTTGAAGAAATTCCTAAAAAGCTGGTTGTTGTCGGTGGAGGATATATTGTGTCGAGCTTGCTACAGCCTATGCAAACCTTGGTTCTGAAGTAACTATTCTTGAAGGGGAAAAGCGGATTCTTGGCGGATTTGAAAAGCAGATGAGCCAATTGGTTGACCGCCGCCTGAAAAAGAATGGTGTAACGGTAGAAACAGAGGCATTTGCTCAATCTGTTAAAGAAACGAAAAAAAGTGTTAAGCTTACCGCCGAAGTAAAAGGCGAAGAAAAAACGTTTGAAGCGGACTATGTTCTTGTATCTGTAGGCCGCAGACCAAACACGGAAGAACTCGGTCTGGAGCAGATCGGTGTAGATATCACGGACAGAGGGCTTATTAAAATCGACAAGCAGTCCCGTACAAGCTTAGATAACATCTATGCTATCGGAGATATTGTAGATGGTCCTGCACTTGCTCATAAAGCTTCTTATGAAGGTAAAGTAGCAGCAGAAGCAATTTCCGGTGAAGCATCGGCTATTGATTATCTTGCTATCCCTCTGTAGCGTTTACAGAGCCTGAACTGGCAAGCGTCGGCTATACTGAAGACGAAGCGAAAGAAGCGGGCTATGATGCTAAAGCATCTAAATTCCCATTCCAGGCAAATGGAAGAGCACTTTCTCTTAACGACTCAGAAGGCTTTATGAAGCTCATTACCCGTAAAGAAGATGGATTGGTGATCGGTGCACAAATCGCAGGTCCTAACGCTTCTGATATGGTAGCAGAACTTGGTCTGGCTATTGAAGCTGGTATGACAGCTGAAGATGTAGCAATGACTATTCACGCCCACCCAACCCTTGGTGAAATTACGATGGAAGCAGCAGAAGTTGCTTTAGGATTACCTATCCACGTTAAATAAAATGAGTCAAAGAGCGGCTTCTTACTAAGAGGCCGCTCTTTTTTTATTTTAATGGGGTGGAAGAAGCAAATAGTGTAAATACGTAAAAAAAAGGCTGCCCATTTAGGAACAGCCTTTTGATTAAAATGATTATTTTTTTCCTGCGCTGAGATCTTCTTTTCTTTTTTGATTTTTTCTCTTTCTTCACGAAGACGTCTGCGTTCAGCCTGATTATTTAATTTATCAGCCTGCAGAATCTCATGCTCCGTCTGAAGCGATTTTAAGAGGGATACGATCATTGCCAGCATTATAAAGGTGAAAGGCAGAGCTGCAATAATCATAGCCGTCTCGAGACCGCCAATACCGCCGGAAATTAATAGGACGGCGGCAGCAGCCGAAATAATAATACCCCATGTGAATTTAACAGAGTTGGAAGGATTTAGGCTTCCATTTGTTGTTAACATTCCGAGTACAAACGTACCGGAGTCTGCTGATGTAATGAAAAATGAAACTATCACAGAATGGCCAGGACCAGTGTTATTGAGCTTAATGGAAATTGATCAAGCAGGGAGAATAAGGCAATTTCATCGCCGCGTTCTACCATGATGTTGTATAATCCCCCGCTGTTCTCTCCATCAAGGAAGATAGCGGTTGAACCAAATACGGAGAACCAAAGTCCGCTGAAATAGTCGGTACAGCAAGCACACCGATAAGGAACTCGCGAATCGTACGTCCGCGGGATACACGTGCAATAAAGGTACCAACAAATGCAGACCAGGCAATCCACCAGGCCCAATAGAAAATGGTCCAGCTTTCGAGCCATTCACGGTCACCGCTGAATGTATTTGTACTGAAACTCATGCTTGGAAGGTTTTGAACATAGCTTCCAATTGTGGTCGTAAAGGAATCCATAATATATACAGTAGGGCCTAAAATCAACACGAAAAGCATAAGCAGGATGGCAAGTACAACGTTTGTCATACTTAAGATCCGTATACCTTTGTCAGGCCGGTCATAGCTGAAGCCAGGAAGGTAATACAGTAATAACAATAATGACAACTACTTGTGTAATGTATTGTTTGTAATGAATCAAATGTATAACCAAGACCGCCGGTTACCTGTACGGCACCGAAACCAAGTGAGGTAGCTATACAAATATAGTTGCAAACACAGCAATTACATCAATAGTAGTACCAATAGGTCCATCCACTTTGTCGCCAATAAGAGGACGGAATGTAGCGCTGAATTACACCAGGCGCATCTTTTCTGAACTTAAAGTAAGCAAGAGTAAGAGCTACAATAGCGTAAATAGCCCATGGGTGAAGTCCCCAGTGAAAGAAGGAATACTGAAGCGCAGCTGCTGCTGCGGCAGTACTTTCTGCTTCCTGATCAGGAGGACGTAGAAATGGTAAGTGGTTCTGCCACACCCCAGAAAACAAGGCCGATTCCCATACCGGCTGTAAATAAAAAAGCAAACCAGGTAAAGTAACTATACTCAGGCCGCTCATACCGGTTTCCTAATCTGATTTTTCCGTACGGCTGACAATAAGAAATAAAGCAAACAACAAGAAGATTGTTGCCGCAATTAAGTAAAACCAGCCAAACGATTCTGAAATGTTAGCCTGGATTCCGCTTGTAATACTGTTCACATTTTCAGGAGCAATAACACCCCATAATATGAAAGCAATAGCAATTGCCAGGGAGATAAAGAACACGGGTGTTAGTTTCTTCATAACGGACGTCAACCACCTTTCTTCGATTTTAAAATTTTACAGCTTATAACATTATACCGATTATGCAAGTATCATGCAAAATCCCTTTAAAGCCACAAAGATTATTATAACATGGTACGGGTATGTTGCAAGTTCAGTACTAAGTAGATATAGGTCTAAAAAGTTTTATCCAGAAAAAATGATCATAAATCCATTACGTACTATCTATATATTTAACAATTTATTCCTGAAATATATAATTAATCTAATGGTTTTGATATGATATAGATATTCTACAGGTTGGAGGCATACATAGTGAAAAAGTTTATGATGATTAGTTTTACGGCTCTTGTGTTAGCAGGCTGTTCCAACAGCGGACAGGAGAACTCAGAAGCAGAAGAAGCAGAGGAAACAGATGCAGCGAATGAAGCAGCTGAACAGGAGGAAACGGATACCGAATCCGAACCAGCGCAGGAGGAAGAGCAGCAATCGGATAATGCAGCAGCTTATTCCGTGAATGAAGCGGATGCTTCTCTGCAGGCAGAGACAGAAACAGAAAATCCCGCTGTCCTTTTAACAATTGATGACGCACCTGATACATACGGGGTGGAAATGGCTGAAAAGCTGAAAGAGAGAGATATTCCAGCTATTTTCTTTGTTAATGGGCACTTCATTAACGACGAAGAAGGTAAAAAAGATCTTCAGGCGATATATGACATGGGCTTTGAGATTGGCAATCATACCATGTCGCATCCGGATCTGACATCTCTTTCCGAAGAAGAACAGAAAACGGAAATAGTAGAACTTAACAATGAAATAGAAGAAATAACAGGAGAAAAACCACAATTTTTTCCGTGCTCCGTTTGGTATGAATACGGAGTATTCAAAAGCGCTGATGGAAGAAGAGATATGATTTGGATGAACTGGACCTATGGTTATGACTGGGAACCGGAATATCAAAATGCAGAGGCCCTTGCAGACATTATGGTTAATACAGAACTGGTAAGAGACGGTGCTAATTTATTAATGCACGATAGAGAGTGGACAAACGAAGCTCTCCCGGAAATAATTGATGGTTTTGAAGAAAATGGCTATGATTTTATTGATCCGGACCACATTGAATCCAATTAAAGCATATAAAAGACTGCCCCTATTTCAGAGGCAGTCTTTTACTATTTAAATAAGTTATACTATTTAGTGTTGACAAAGTGAATGTGACATACTAATATAAAGGTACAGCATTTTTAAAACGCTTACAAAAAAGGGAGAGATTAGAATGGGAACAATTGTATGCCAGGTATGTAACGAAACAATTGAGCACTTTGAAGGAGAAAAGGTTGCTACACTGTACTCATCCTGCTCTTCATGTGGTTCTGAGAAAAAAAATAACGGACAACGGTAAATATAACCAGAAAAACCGGAGAGAAATTCTCCGGTTTTTTATTTGTCTTTTGCCTGGAGGAAAAGCTATGCATGCTGATGCCTGCTACAATAATAAAAATACCTGTCCAGGCATAGGTGTTTGGCATAGGACTTGATAAAAGAAGCCATTCGCCGACAACAACAAATAAAATCTGCAGGGATTGTGTGGCTTCTACGGAAGCGAGCGCAGTTTTATTTTTTCTGGCTGCGTTTGTTGCGATGAAAAACAAGGTAGTAGCAATGACCCCGGAACAGACAGCTACAATAAACGTCTGAACGGTCTGGTTTACAGAAGGCGGCCCTGACTGTACTAATTCTATTCCTGCGACAATAAGCCATACTGGAAGCGTGCATAACAGCATTCCTAAAATGCGCTGAAAAGTATCCAGTCTCCCGTCACAGAGGTCCATCATTTTTCTATTTCCAAGCGGATAAGCAAAAGCTGCTACGAGCACAGGAACAAGAATAAACATCATATCCTGAGAAGAGATGTAGGTAAAGGACTGGGCCTGAATAAGAGCAATACCGGATAAAATGAAAAGTGAAATCCATAAAGAACGAACCGGCCATTTATCCTTTAATTTTTCTTTGCGGCCGGCCGAAGCAGAAAGAAAAGGAGATATGAGTACTCCGGCAACAATCGTAATCTGCCATGAGCCTGCAACGAGCCACCCCGGCCCGTAGGCAGCCGCAAATGTAAGCGGGGCATAGAACAGGACAAAGCCTATAAAGCTCCATATTATCCAGGGGAGGGGCTTAGCGGCTATTTCAATGAATACTTGTTTCACTCCTCTGCGCAGAAGTACAATAAGAAGAAGGAAAGGAATCATGAATAAAAATCGCAGGGATGCACTCCATGCCCAGCTTCCGCCATCCAGTTCCATAGCACGGTTTAATATAAAGGTAATCGAAAAAAATAAAGAAGCTAAGAGCCCCAGTCCCATTTCACGCATAAACTTCACCTCAATTTAAAAAGTTCATTATAATATACCATAAGTTAATTATAATTATAAGGGGGCGTCAAAATGAAAGAAGAAGATCCGCTTAGACTATCAAAAAAGCTTGGTACCATTTTAAAAAAATATCGGAAAGATCGGGGGATAGGGATTCAGGAACTTGCAGAAATGTCTTCTGTAAGTAAACTGACGTTAATTAATATTGAAAAAGGCGAAGCAAATCCATCTTTATCTATTATGTGGAAGCTGGCAAACAGTCTGCAGATTCCAATTTCTTCACTGCTCGAGGAAGAAAGAAGCATTACCATATCAAGGAGCGGAAAAGGCTATCAAATGCTTAGTGCCAATGAAGCGTGTACGCTGGAAACTGTTTTTCACACGACGCACAGCGGAAAAATAGAAATGCACCGGGCTTTTTTGAAGCCGGGCGGAAGTTATTTTTCAGAAAGCCACCAGCCGGGCGTCGTGGAATATGTAACTGTGATGAAGGGATCGGCGGCCATTGTGATTGGGGAGGAAATAGTCGAGCTGAGACAGTGGGACAGCGTAAACTTCACCGCTGACGTAGAGCACGGATACGTAAACAGAAAGGAGGGAAGAAACCGTTCTTCATTTTGTTATGACATATTCGGGCACTACTACATAAAAAAAGAAGCACACTGCTGTGCTTCTAACGAATAGGCCGTGCTTCTTTGATAACACGTATTTGTTCAAGGGAAGAATCTTCCGGTCCCTGAACAGGAAGCCCGGCCGCGGCATTTTCTTTAATATAAACAATGTTTGTTTCCGTAATCACTTCACCGGGAAGCAGAACGGGAATACCGGGGGGATAAATCATAACAAATTCAGCAATAATCCGGCCGGCACTTTCTTCAAAGGGAATCGTTTCCGTAGGTGCATAAAAAGCATCGCGCGGAGGGATGGCAAGAACCGGGATGTCTGGAAGGTGAATGGAGACTGGACTTCCAAGTTTACCAGCTCCGACAAACGTTTCGGAAAGATTCCTGAGGGCACGTAATAAAAAATCTGTATCGCTTCTATCGTCGCCAAAGGAGATAATACAGAGAATGTTATATAAATCAGAAAGCTCAATTTCAATATTGTACTGGGAGCGAAGCCATTTTTCTACTTCATAGCCGGTTATTCCAAGATCGGCAACAGAGATTAATATTTTTGTCGGATCAAGGGCAAAAGCGGCATTGCTGTCTAGCATTTCCCGGCCCGGACAGTACAGGCCGGGAATGGCATTAACTTCTTTTCTCACGGACTCAGCAAGAGCGATAGTCTGCTCCAGCAGACGCTCTCCCTGGGTGGCAAGATACTTTCTTGCTGTATCCAAAGAAGCAAGAAGGAGATAAGACGTGGAGGTGGTAGTGAGCATGCTCATTACTGCCTGGACGTGATGGGGATCCACCAGTCCTTTCTTCACGTTTAATACAGAACTCTGCGTCATGGATCCTCCAAGTTTATGAACGCTTGTAGCGGCCAGGTCAGCACCTGCCTGCATAGCGGATAAGGGGAGATCCGGGTGGAAATGAATGTGAACGCCGTGGGCTTCATCAACCAGAACCGGTATACCGGACTGATGGGCGGTATCAACGATCAGCTTTAAATCAGCGGAAACGCCGAAATAAGTAGGATTAATGACCAGAAGAGCTTTCGCCTCAGGATGCTCCTGCACAGCTGTCTGAACAGAAGCAGGGGTAATACCATGCGAAATTCCCAGTTTTTTATCAAGTTCCGGATAAATAAATACCGGAACGGCACCGGCGAAAATGATCGCTGACATAATTGATTTATGCACATTGCGCGGAACGAGAATCTTATCACCGGGAGCGCAGACAGATAATATCATTGTCATAATTGCGCCGCTTGTTCCCTGTACCGAAAAAAAGGTATAATCAGCAGAAAATGCGTCGGCGGCAAGCTCCTGTGCTTCATGGATGATGCCATGCGGATGATGAAGGTCGTCGAGCGGTTCAATATTTATTAGATCTATAGATAAAGCATTATGGCCGATAAAATCCCGGAACTCAGGATTCATTCCTTTTCCTTTTTTATGGCCGGGAATATGAAAAGGTTTTGGTTCGGCGGAAGCATGCTTTAATAATGCGTGAAATAAAGGCGTTTCCCATTGGTTGAGCATATGACGGCTCCTTCTATTAAAAATTCAAAACAAGAAAAAGTATACCAAACATACAGGCTGGTGCAAACAAATACTATTTGCTGGAGGCAGAAATTATGGACTGGACAACCCGTATTACATCTATGCTGGGAATCAAATATCCAATTATTCAGGGAGGGCTTGCTTATTTAGCCTACTCGGATCTGGCAGCAGCCGTATCAAATGCAGGCGGACTCGGTCAGATCACGGCGATGTCTTTAAATAATGAAAAAGAGCTGGTGGAGGAAATACGTAAAGTCCGTATGAAAACGGATCGTCCTTTTGGCGTAAACTTTGCTATCGGTCAGCACGGCCGCCCTTTTGAACATATGGTGCAGGCAGCTGTTGAGGCAGAAGTTCCTGTCATCTCCATGACAGGAGGCAACCCCAAACCTATTTTGGACATGCTGGAACATACCTCAATTAAAAAGCTGGTTCTCGTGGCTGCTAAACGGCAGGCGGTAAAAGCAGAAGAACTTGGCGCGGATGCTGTCATGGTTGTCGGCCAGGAAGGTGGAGGGCATTTAGGCCGCAATGATACCGGCACGATGGTGCTTATCCCACAGGTCGTCGATGCTGTTTCCATCCCGGTTATTGCTTCCGGCGGTATTGGAGATGGTCGTGGATTGATGGCTGCTTTTTCGCTCGGAGCAGAAGGTATTGAAATGGGGACAAGGTTTATCGCCACAAAAGAATGCGTACATGCCCATCACGTTTACAAGCAGGCATTGATAGAAGCTGGCGATGGTGATACGGTAGTAATCAAAAGAACGCTGGGCGCTCCTGCCAGAGCGCTTAAGAATACATGGACAGAACAGATACTGGAAGCAGAAGAACAAAATCCTTCTTACGAAAATATAAAGCATCTGATCAGCGGAGAAGCAAATAAAGCCTATATATATGAAGGAAAAAAAGAAAATGGATTCGGCTGGGCGGGCCAAATTGCTGCTTCTATAGACGACTGTCCCAATGTGGAAACACTAATTAACTCATTAATCGGACAGGCAGAACAAATCCGTAACAGATGGAAAGGAGAATAACATGGAAGAATCAGTAAATATCCCAATTTCAATGGATTGGTCTACAGAAGAAGTGGTAGATGTAGTGGAGTTTTTTACAATTATTGAAAAAGCATACGACAAAGGAGTAAAAAAAGAAGTACTCCTGGATCATTACAATCGTTTTAAAAAAGTGGTCCCTTCAAAATCCGAAGAAAAAACACTCTGCGGTGAATTTGAAGGAAAAACAAAAGTCTCATGCTGGCACACTGTGCAGGCTGCGAGAAAAGCAGAAAGCGCAGCGCTTATTAAAATGAATTAATAAATAAAGCCCTTCCGGAATTATTTCCCGGAAGGGCTTTATTTAAGTTATTGATACTGCTTCTCTTTTTCAAAAGAAAGCTGATAAAATGGGATCAGCTGCCTCATAACAGAAAGAGCTTCATTAAAAAATGCTTCACCGTCCTGAAGAACGGTGTCTCCAGCGGGATAATGACGGCCAATCAGTAATTCGCCTTTTTTCACATCGCGGAAACGCTTCAGCATAGTTGACAATTCGTCTTCGGAAAGATTCTCAAGTGCATAAGCCTCTTTTTCATATGATCCGGAGAAATAACAAATTCACCGGGGAGATTTTCGAACATGTCCAGCTGCTCCAGAAAACGATCGGCAGCTTTTGCTTTGTCAGGCATTTCATATATAAAAGCAAGCCATACAAAAACATGGTCATCAAACATTCCTACCTGAAAATGTGGGTGTTTTTTATAGCCTCTTTTATTATCCGCAATCCCAAGCCAGGTATCATTAGGTGGATTTACTTTGCGGCGGGCGTGTTTTGCAATATGCAGAAACATTTCTTTATTGAGCTCCATCGTCAGTTCTTCAGAAAGAGCCGTACCAAGCTGCTGGAATTTAGGCTGGATACGCTCTTGTATAGCTTTCATCCGGCCATCCAGCCCTTCAATAGAAAATGCATCAAAATCGTGCTGCGAAAATCCTTTAAAGTCCATGTGTGTTTCCCCCTTTTTTCCAATAGATACATCATATCCGTTATTAAAAAAAGTCGCAAATATTAGCAGGAGATTTTTTGTTGCTTTTCATTAATCATGTGATATACTATCAGAAACAAAATGTCTGAAAATTTTGTTATATGTGCCGATGCAGCCAGGTCCAGAGAATATCCATTTTAAAAAGGGGTGTGGAGACGATGGAACAAGTCATAGAAACGCTGAAAAGAAGAGATGCCGAAGAGCGGATTCCAGTATTGAAGCTTGAAATAGACTATGAACTCGTGACGCTGCATGATGCATTAATACAAAATTGTATGGATGAAATCGCCAACTGTAAAGTCAGGCTGGAAAAATTCCGGCAGGAACTAATACGGCTTGAAGTATAATAAATAAATGCACCCAGCAGGCAGAACAATGAATAAACTTTCTTTTACACAAGTGAATATCCAATAAATAAGAGTCCGCCGCAGGCGGGCTTTTCTTTTTCATGCGTTATGGTTACAAGCGACATTTTTCGGGAAATAAGATAAGATGTAGAAACAGACACAATAGTAGGAGTGGTCAAGTTGAGAATAAACTATTCAGAATTATTACATATAGTGAAGGATTGGGTTGAAGAAGCAGGGGAAACGATAAGAACCTCTATGGATAAACCTTTAAATATAGAAACAAAATCAAATGCGAACGATTTAGTAACAGAAATGGACTATCAAACAGAAGCTTTCTTTAAAGAAAAAATAGCGGCTCATTACCCGGACCATCAAATGCTGGGGGAAGAAGGAACAGGAGAGTCGCTTCGGTCTACTAAAGGTGTGCTCTGGATTATAGATCCTATTGACGGTACGACTAATTTTGTTCACCAGCAGTATAACTTTGCCATCTCTATAGGAGTTTTTGAAGATGGCGTAGGGCAGCTGGGTATTGTCTATGACGTGATGAAGAGGGAATGGTTTACAGCTCTTAAAGGGGAAGGCGCCTTCCAAAACGATAAAAAATTGGAAAAAAGAAAACCGGTAACGCTTGAAAAAGCAATAGTCGGCCTGAACAGCCGCTGGCTTGTTTGGGAGCATAAAAATGGCGGGGAAAAGCTCCATGATTTGGTACATAAATCTAGAAGTGCCCGTTCCTATGGTTCAGCTGCGCTGGAATTATGCTATGTCGCCTGCGGAAGGCTCGATACGTATATTAATCTTCGACTATCTCCCTGGGATTATGCAGGAAGTTTAATTATATTAAAAGAGGTAGGAGCGTCAGCTACGACATTTTCTAATGAAAATCCCTCCCTCTTGGAAAAGGGAACGTTTATTGCAAGTGCTCCTTCACTTCACGAGGAATTATTGTCTTATATGCCGGAAATAAAGTAAAAAAAGTCTTTGACAACGTTTTCATATGCGTTTATAATCAAGTTAAGTTAATGAAGAGCTACTAAGAGAAAATGAGACCAGTAGATATTTTTCACGCCGATAGTATCGTGATTAATTTTCCACTGGTCTTTTTTGCGTAGCGATAGCAGTAACCTAGGAAAAGCAACTTTTATTTTCTGAATATTTATAATTTTTTAACAATATAAAGGAGGAACAAACATGTCGCCATTTATTGGAGAACTGCTGGGCACAATGATACTTATTATTTTCGGTGGTGGTGTTGTAGCAGGCGTAGTATTGAAGAAATCAAAATCAGAAGGGTCCGGCTGGATAGTTATTACTATTGCCTGGGGTCTCGGGGTAGCAATGGCTATTTATGCGGTAGGACAGATAAGTGATGCGCATATTAATCCAGCTGTAACGGTTGGTCTTGCAATGGCAGGAGATTTCCCTTGGGCAAGCGTACCAGGCTACATTGCAGCTCAGGTGATTGGAGCATTTATTGGAGGCACACTCGTATGGCTTCACTACTACCCTCATTTCAAAGAAACAGAAGATCAGGGTGCAAAACTTGCAGTTTTTGCTACAGATCCGGCAATTCGTTTCCGGCCTTCCAACTTTTTTGGTGAAGCACTCGGTACATTTATGCTGGTATTTGGAATCCTTGCTATCGGAGCAAATGATTTTACAGAAGGATTGAATCCTCTCATTGTAGGGGCATTAATTATTGTTATCGTTTATCTCTCGGCGGTACTACCGGATATGCAATTAACCCGGCACGTGATTTTGGACCGCGGCTTGTACACTTTTTCATGCCTATTGCAGGTAAAGGAAAGTCAGACTGGGGCTATGCCTGGGTACCAATAGTAGGACCGCTCCTTGGCGGATCACTCGGGGCACTCAGCTATAATTCCTGGTTCAATGGAATAACAACGCCGGCTTATTTTATCGTATTAGCTGTATTCTTGGCTGTTCAACTTACAACTATTATGATGGAGCGCAAATCAACGAAACAAGACAGACCAGGACGCAATATTGTTCATGAAAAAGCAACACCTAAAATATAACGTTCAACAGCTCTCTGCTAAAAGCAGAGGGCTTTTTTTTGTTCATTTTTATGAGCAGAATGTTTTTAACTTTCTTTTCATTTCAATATGTTTCTAAGGTTACACTCAAAAGAATTGTCTGATAAATTTAGCAAATAAATATTTTACTTTTTTTATGCAAGCGTATACAAAAAGGAGCAAACCGAAGATAGAGTGGAGGAGGAACGAATAATGACTAGTTTATTTTTATAACGATTTTTACTATTGTTACCCTGCTTATTACTAAAAAAATATCTCCTGTAGTAGCATTGATACTTATTCCCGTTATTAGTGCACTGCTTCTGGGGACCGGTGCCGCTGAATTGACAGGGTATTTTGAGGATGGTATCGATGCCGTCATATCTGTCGTCATTATGTTTATATTTGCTATATTGTTTTTTGGAATTATGCAGGATGCTGGTTTATTTGATCCAATAATAAAAAAACTTGTTTCCCTTACAAGAGGAAATGTGATAATCGTAGCAATGGTAACTATAGCCATCGCAATCATTGCGGGACTTGATGGATCAGGGGCGTCAACCTTTCTTATTACGATCCCTGCACTACTGCCTTTATACAAACGACTGCATATGAGTCCCTATTTATTAATGCTGCTTGTTGTCCTGAGTATTGGAGTGATGAACCTGCTTCCCTGGGCAGGACCGATCGGGAGAGCGGCTTCTGTATTGAATATGGATCCTGTCGAATTATGGAGGCCTCTCATTCCTCTTCAGCTTATAGAAATCGGACTGCTGTTTATTATCGGCGCTTTGTTTGGGTGGAGAGAAAAGAAACGTATAGAACAAAAATTTGGTATAGAAGCGTACCGTGAATCAGCTGCAGCAGTAGATGTATCTGCAAAGGAAATGACTGTTAATGAGGAAGAACGGGAAAAGCTGAGAAGGCCGAAACTGCTGTGGATTAATATTCTGCTGACTGCTGGGGTAATAGGCATGCTGATGAGCGGCTTCCTTCCTTCCGGCTTTGTGTTTATGATAGGACTTGCGATAGCACTTCCGTTGAATTACCCAAAAGTGGATGAGCAAATGGACCGCATTAAGGCCCACGCACCAAATGCCCTGATGATGGCAGGTATTATTTTAGCTGCGGGTTCCTTTTTAGGAATTTTAGAAGGAACGGGAATGCTTGATGAAATGGCAGGAGATATTGTTAACCTGCTGCCGGCTGTTTTTATTCCATATCTGCACATTATTATTGGATTGTTCGGTGTTCCATTTGATTTAGTATTAAGTACAGATGCTTACTACTTTGCCTTAGTTCCAATTGTAGAACAAATTGTCTCTCAGGCAGGAGTAGCTTCTACAACGATTATATATACATTGGTAATTGGAAATATCATTGGAACGATGGTGAGTCCATTTGCCCCTGCTTTATGGCTTGGACTTGGCCTTGCCGGTATTGAGATGGGCAGGCATCTGCGCTATTCGTTTTTCTGGGTATGGGGGTTCAGCATCATTCTATTAGGCGTTGCATGGATGATTGGCATTATAGGAGTATAGAAAAAGCACCTGCCCCGGCAGGTGCTTTTTACAGGTTGTTGAGAAATGAAAGAAACAAGGTTGTTTTTTCCCGTGGATCGTTCGATCCACGTTTTTTTCACTTCTTTCGCAAAAAATCGTCCTCTAAGCCGACCGTTTGGCGAGATAGAGGGCGATTTTTTTCATGTTTTGACAGGCAGCGGTGAGATGGGCCTGCGCTTGGACAGACGGGTGCCCGCGATACCGCGTGTACCGAAAACCGTGGAGCTCTTTGGCATCGCCAAAGCTCCGTTCGATGGTCTGGCTGCGTAAATGGTACAAGGCTTTTCCTGTCTTCGTTCGTTTTCTTGCTCGCGCCCGGTCTTTCCCATCCTCCCATATATGTCGGCTAATTAACCGGGAGGAAGCGGCAGGCGAAAAACAAGTCTCCCGCATCGGACAGCCCTGACAGTCCTGCGGGCGGGAACGATACTGACGATATCCTTCCCGATCGGTAAGGCGGTAGGTCAACATACAGCCCATCGGGCATACATAGGCTTTTTTGGACGCGATGTATCGAAACTTCCGTTTCGGCAGGTACCGGCGGCTTTTTCCGTAGCGACGGTATCCCATCACCGCATAAATTCCCTGCTCTTCGAGCTTTTTGCACAAATAGCCTGTAAAATAGCCGGCGTCGAGCGCCACCGCCTCTACCGGGAAATCAAACGTAGCCCGCTGCACCTCCAGTCGGTCCAGATACGGATCCGCATCGTGGACGTTACCGGGCGTGATATAGGTATCGGTAATGATATTATATTTGGCGTCCACCGTCCGGTGGTCGAGGTAGAAAAATCCCTGCGGTTTGCCATCTCGCATCATGAATCCACTATCCGGATCAGTCCGACTGATTCGGGTCATCGCTGGGTCGGCGGGCTTCCTCTCCTTCCGGGGTCCGAGCGCTTTTTTCCTTCTTTTTCCCGATCGGCTTGCACTTCGGCTTCCAGTTCTGCTAGATAGGCAGGAACTTTGGGGGATTTGGCTTTACGTAGAAATTTGTTTTTATTGGCATTCGCTTTGACATGGGTGGAGTCACTCACTAAAATCCGACCGTCCACCAATCCATGGCCCTCTGCTTGATGAACAATGGCATTAAAAATA
Source organism: Sinobaca sp. H24 (assembly GCF_023845525.1). Taxonomy (NCBI): domain Bacteria; kingdom Bacillati; phylum Bacillota; class Bacilli; order Caryophanales; family Sporolactobacillaceae; genus Sinobaca; species Sinobaca sp. H24. The sequence goes on along the minus strand of NZ_JALBWT010000024.1, from coordinate 41,225 downwards.
TCTTCAAATACGGTGGTATCCAGAAACCGGGTCTGACGGTTCCAGCTGATCGTGGAATGATCTGGAATGCGATCCGTCAGAGAAAGACCAAGAAACCAACGATAGGCGACGTTGGTCTGAAGCTCTTTTTCCAATTGCCGTTCCGAACGAATGCCATAAAAATAGCCGATAAACATCATTTTAAACAACGTGATCGGTGGAATGGAGGGCCGACCGATGGTCGGCGAATAATAGGCAGCCAGTTTTTCTTCAATAAACTGAAAATCAATCATCGTATCAATGGTGCGGAGAAAGTGATCAGCGGGCACCAGTTCTTCTACAGAAACAGTCACTTGATCGCGTCGATGGTTTTTGGCTTTGCCAAGCATCTTAGGATCGCCCCTTTTCTTTTCAGTATACGACCATTCCAGCTGCTTGCCCACAAAAAAACTGCCGAGAAAGAAAACTTTCTCGACAGCCTGGAAAAAGCACCTGCCCCGGCAGGTGCTTTTTAATTTTTACGGGCTGTAACCTGGTAAAGACGCTGAGGCCTTCCCGGGTCTCCGTAGCTTGAAAATACTTCTGCATAATTTATGCTGGCCAGATATTCCAGATAACGCCGGGCTGTAGGGCGGCTTACCCCTGCCAGGCCGGCAGCTTTTGCCGCAGAAACGCCCGCCTGCTCTTTATTAAGGGAATTTTTAATATGTTCAAGTGTGGCAGGATCGATTCCTTTAGGAAGAACTTCGTCCAGTCGGGAAGCCGTGTTTTTTTTCTGATGGATAAGCCGGTCGATATCCTCCTGTTCAAGCTCTCCCTGCTGCTGAAGCATGGCATGATGGCTGGCATATTGCTTCAGTGTTTCCTGAAACCGCTGAAAATCTATCGGCTTTAAAATATAATCATAAATACCGGATCGAATTGCTTCCTGTATCGTTTCAGTCTCGCGGGCAGCCGTAATCATAATAATATCAAGCTTTCCGTATAACTCCCGTATTTCACGAAGAAGGGAAAGGCCGTCCGCATCCGGAATATATACATCGAGAAGAACTAAGTCTGGAAGCGAGGGACAGCTTTTAAGAAAATCTATTGTTTCCCGGGCTGTTTTGGTTTTATTGACAACCTGGTACGAGGCACCGTTATGAACCGCATCTTCGATGATACCGGCAACTCTAAAGTCGTCTTCTACAATTAATACACTTAGCGTGGTCAACGCCGATTCCTCCTTTTATTTAGGGATCACTGCAATAAAGCAGGCACCGCCGTATTCTCCTTCTTCTACATAAATGAAGCCGCCTGCTTCCTTTACCTGGATATGGCAGAGATGAAGTCCAATGCCGCGGCCTTTTTCCTGTCTTGTCGTTATTCCTTTTTCAAATAAAGAATCTGCCACATCCTCAGAAATACCAGGACCATTATCTTCAACTTCTATAATAATATTGTCACCGGCATCATGAAAATGAATCCACACAGCTGGATCAGGCTGCCCTGCCAATGCGTCAAAGGCGTTCTCGATTAAATTCCCGATAACGGTTAACAACGTTCTGCGCTGTTGTTCGGACAGTGGAGAGGCTAAGCTGCTTTCCTCGTCAATATGCATGGCTGTTTTTAATTCAGAAGCCTGATTGTACTTTCCGAGTAAAAGTCCTGCCAGTGCCGGATCAGATACATTTTTGATGAAAAACTGCAGGCGGCTCTGCTGGATATTGGTTTCTTCTTGTATATACTGAACGGCTTCTTCTTTTTTTCCAAGCTGGAGCATTCCTGAAATAGTAAATAACTTGTTGAAAAATTCATGTGCCTGCGCTCTCAATGTGTCTGCATACTGCAGCGTCTGGGATAGTTCCTTCGCCATTACATCCAGCTCGGACTTATGGTGAAAGGAAGCAACTGCTCCTACAGGCTCTTTTTCATGTTTAATCGGAATAAGACTCAGTATTAAAGTCGTGTTATCAAATGGTATTTCCTGCTTCGACAAGCTTTCTCCGGAATGGTACACATCTTCTACCAAAGAAGCAGGGATCAGGCCGACGAGATAATTTTCTTTTTCATCTCTATGGGAATATTGTAAGGAAGCTGCAATAGTGGAAGCAGCGTGGTTAATTAAAGTTGGCTTAAAGTGGCGGTCAAAAGCAATAATTCCCTCATAAGTAGTCTGCAGTATCGTTTCTTTTTGAAGATAAAGCTGTGAAATTTCGGCCGGTTCCAGGCCGAATAATTGTTTTTTAATATGATAGGCAATAAACACGGCACCTATAATACTGACGGTCAGCAGAAAAGCCAGAAGGATCATGATTTCTGTACGAAATGCGTTTATCGTATCATTTACTTCATTTACAAGGAAACCAACAGATACAACTCCGATAATTGTACCGTCTTCATCATAAACAGGTGCCTTACCGCGGATAGAGGGACCAAGCGATCCTTCCTCCCGGCTTACATAGCTTTCGCCCCCGAGCAGAGCGCGTTCATTGTCCGCTCCGATCATCTGCTCTCCTATACGATTCTGTTCTGGATGGGAGTAACGTATTTCCTCGGTATTGCCTACTACAATAAATTCAGCATCGGTCTGCTCGCGCATCGGGTCCACTATCGGCTGAATAAAAGCTTCAGGATTTTCTCTGCTGAATGCTTCCTGTATGTCAGGTATATTGGCTACTGTAATTGCAAGATTCAAAGCATTATCACCTACATTTTTTTCGAGGGAATCGGAAAGCACTACGAATACAAAAAAGGCAGCTGTGCCAATGCTGATAACTAAAAGCACGCTCATCAATAAAATCATTTTATGCAGAAGCTTTAAGGGAAACCGCTTAAAAAAAGAAAACATATGTATCCATCCTATCCTGGGAATCTTCTTCTATTATATAGCCTTCCATAGTCAAAACTAAAGAACCACCTGGAAAGAAAAAACTCCTGGGGGATGCGCTTGAGATTTTATTAAAAGCGGCTGATGGAAAAAGAAGGATTCAGGTCAAGGCATGGACCTGCTATACTATAAAAAAACGTTCTACTGGAGGGAATTATGAAGATAGGAATAATTGGACTAGGTAATATAGCGTTAAAAGCATATCTGCCCAGTATATCCCAAATGAAGCAGATAGACATTCACTTATGCACCAGAAATGAACAAGTACTGCAGGACGTAATGGATCGTTTTCATATCAGGAATGGTCACACTTCTTTAGAAACACTCGTAGAACAAAAGCTTGACGCAGCCTTTGTTCATTCATCCACCGACTCCCATGAGAAAATAATTGATTTTCTGCTTGATCACAACATACATGTGTATGTAGATAAACCGTTAACAAATAATGCAGAGGCCACCAACCGGTTGATTGATAAAGCAAATCGATTAGGTTTATTACTTATGGTTGGATTTAACAGGCGGTATGCTAAAGTCTACCAGAAGCTTAAAGAAGTAAAAGACCCTACTATGATTCTGATGCAGAAAAACCGAACCTTCCAGTTGGATACTGTAAGAGAATTTGTGCTGGACGATTTTATCCATGTGATCGATACTGTTCTTTTTCTGTTTCCGCACGATATTGAACACGTGCATGTTTCCGGTGAAGTTAAAGAAAACTGCCTGCATCACGCAGTGGTGCAGATAACAGGCGGAGGAAGTACAGCAATCGCTGTAATGAACAGAGTGAATGGAGCATCGGAAGAGCGTGCGGAAGCGGCCGGGGCGGATGAAAAAAGAATAGCGGAGAATGTTCGGGAGCTGTATATTTTAAAAGATAAACGAACAGAAAAGCAGGGGGAGGATGACTGGGAACCAACATTAACGAAGAGAGGATTTACACCTATGATTGAAGATTTCCTGTCTGCAGTTCGGAATGGTTCATCTCCTTCGGAAAACACAAATGACCAGGTCCGCCTTGTGCATGAACTGGCCGAAGATATTATTCGAAAATTAGAATTCAGTAAGTAATGATAGTTCCAATCTATTAAGATGAATCTACAAGCTCCCTTGCGGCAGCTTGTTTTTATTATTCCTCTAATTCGTACATAAAAGCTATGGCACCGGGACCTGTATGCGTGCTGATAACCGGTGTAGTGTCCTCAATGGGAATGGTAAGCCCGGGAGCTGTTTTTCTAATCGCCTCAGATGTTTTTAAAGCAAGGTCTTTTCCATCCGCGTGAGCAATGCCGGCTTTTTTAACGGTGCGTCCGGCAGTATCGGAAGCGAACTGTTCACTTAGAAAACGAATGACCTGAGAGGAACTTCTTACTTTTGTCACCGGCGCATATACACCATCTTCAAGAACAGCAATAGGTTTTATTTTAAGCAGAGTGCCGATCAGTCCGCGTCCTTTCCCAATACGGCCGCCTTTTATTAGATTCTCCAGAGTATGCACTACGACAAACAGGTGTGTATTTTTTTGAATCTGTTCCAATTTCGTAACTATTTCAGCCATGCATTTATTCTCGGCTGCCATCTCGCATGCTTCTTCTACTTGAAAAGACAGCGCTTTCGAAATGAATTTGGAATCTATTATAGTGACATCAGCTTCTGTCATCTCAGAAGCAGTATACGCAGCATTAATCGTACCACTGAGTCCGCTTGAGGCATGTATCGATAAAACCTGGAAACCTTCTTTATGAATCTCATCATACACCTCGGCAAAAGCACCCGGAGAAGGCTGGGAGGTTTTAGGTAATTCATTAGAAGCTTTCATTTTTTTAATAAATTCCTGTGGAGAAATATCTATCCTGTCCAAAAAGGTTTCTTCATCTATGGAAATAGAAAGCGGAACTACTTTTACTCCATACTTTAGAATGTCTTCTTCACTCATATCAAGAGTTGAATCCGTTATGATTTTTATTTTTTTCATAAATAGACGCCTGCTTTCCTATCATTTAATTAAAATCATGAAAGATCCCAGTATACCAACGTATACAAAGTGAATTAAACGTATCAAACAGGCGGGGAGAAGTCAATGTCAGAACTTTCTAGTATCGGGGATATTGACATTGATAATCATTATCATTTATGGTGGGTATATCCTGATCGTTGAAAGGAGAATGCTGCGATGGCTTCTATTCTACTTGTTTTTGCCAGCTTATCCGGAAATACAGAGGAAATAGCTGATATTATACAGAGTCAACTCAAGCCTCATGCAGATGTAACAAGAAGGCATATCGATATGGATGATATCGAAGCTGCAGAACTGGAAAGCTACGATGGTATATTATTTGGAACGTACACATGGGGAGATGGAGATCTGCCTTATGAACTGGAAGACTTCTATGACGATATGGAAGACATTGATCTGAAGGGGACGCCGGCCGCCTGCTTTGGTTCATGTGATTCCTCCTACCTGGAATATGGAGCAGCAATAGATACAGTAAGCATGAAGCTTCAGGAAAAAGGAGCCGTGCTTGTGGAACCAAACTTGAAAATTGAGCTGGATCCGGAAGGCGAAGAAATAACCCGCTGCGAGGAATTTGCACGGCAGTTTTTAGTTAAGTGGAAAATACATCTTCAAAAGGCTTAATAGAAGCAGGCATTTGGGTATGAAGAAACCCAGCTGCCTGTTTTTTGAATCATTATTTCAAAAAAACTCCTGCCGTGCTAAACTGCTTATGATATAAGCGAAACAAGACAAAATATTACCATTAGGAGGATACGGAATGGATAAATCCAGCATGGATTTTTTATTAACACTGCTCAACACTCCATCTCCTTCCGGAAGCGAAGAAGATATTCAGCGGAAATGGCTCAATTACACGAAGCCATTTGCCGACGAACAGAGAGCAGATGGAGCGGGGAACGCTATTTCTATTATTAACCCGGAGGGTACATTAAAAATCATGCTCGCCGGGCATTGTGATGAGATTGGTTTTTTGGTTAAAGATATAGATGCAGAGGGTTATATACGAGTGGAAAAACTTGGCGGTATCAGTCATAAGCCTGCGCTTGGTATGAAGGTAGACATACTGGGGGAAAAAGAAGTTGTTACCGGAGTATTCGGGGTGAATGCCGAGCATCAGGGAGGGACCGGAGACGGCTTTTCTTTTTCCGATTTGTTCATTGACTGCGGAGCGTCTAATAGAGAAGAGGTAGCAAAACTGATATCTATTGGTGATACAGCCGTTTACCATAGATCTCCAGAATTACTTTTTGGAAATAAAATCAGCGGCAGGGGTCTGGATAATCGTACAGGCGCATTTATCGCGGCAGAAACGATAAAACGTCTAAAACAGAAAACATTCCCGGCCAGCGTAGCAGCAGTTAGTACAGTGAATGAAGAAACCAATATGGGCGGAGCGTACTATGCAGGAGCTGCCATTCAGCCGGATCTGGCCATAGTAATTGATGTAACATTTGCTTACGATTATCCGGGTTCCAACCGGGGCGGTCAGCCGGAAGTAAAGCTGGGCGGAGGCCCGGTGCTCGCAGTAGGTCCTCCGGTAAATAAAAAAGCCGGCCTCGGAATAAAAGAGACAGCAGAAAAGCAGGGTATAAATATACAATATGAACTAACCCCAAGACAAACAGGAACAGACGCAGACAAGATTCGATATACGGGCAGCGGAATTACTACAGTTAATGTATCGCTCCCCTCCGTTATATGCACTCTCCTGTTGAAACAGCAAGCCTCGAGGATATAGAGGCCGTAATTACCCTGGGCGGCTTATATTGAGGATCTCGGGGCCGATACATCTTTTCAGCCGCTGATAATGGATTGATATCTATACACGTCTGAAGATAAAGATAGTATAATAAACACCATCCTGAATAAAGAAAGGATCCTTACGTTTGATTTCGTTAAAAAACAACAAGAGAGATACAGCTAATGGAGGACGCCGGTAAGCTGCTGGTAGACTGCCATAAAGAAATAGAGCAGAGAATAAAGCCGGGGGTGTCAACCAGAGAAATAGATACCTTTGTGGAAACATATTTAAAAAAGCACGGGGCCACACCTGAAAAAAAGGATACATGGGATATAAGTACGCTACCTGTGCCAGCGTAAATGATGAAATCTGCCATGGCTTTCCGAGAGCTTCTTTATTAAAAGAAGGAGATATTGTGACCATTGATATGGTAGTTAATTTAAGAGGAGGACTGGCTGATTCCGCCTGGACCCATAAAGCCGGGAAAGTTTCCAATAAGACAGAAAAATTACTGGAAGTCACGAAACATTCCCTCGATTTAGGGATAGAGCAGGCGGTGGACGGGAATAGAATTGGTGACATCGGCCATGCGATCCAAAGCTATGCAGAAAAAGAAGGCTATTCCGTAGTCAGGAATTTTTCCGGTCATGGTATTGGACGTACCATTCACGAAGATCCACAAATTCCGCATTTCGGAGAGGCCGGCAAAGGCCAGCGTTTAAAAAAAGGGATGGCGGTAACGATAGAGCCGATGATCAATGAAGGAAGCTGGCACAGCAGAATGGACAGCAATGGCTGGACAGCGCGCACGAGAGATGGGAAAAAATCGGCTCAATATGAACATACGATCATCATTACAGAGAATGAGCCTATAATATTAACCCGCCAATCATAAAATATTGTAGGAGGAATGCAGGATGAAACAAGTAAATGATTATATTCAATCCGTTTTTCAGTCAAATGATGATGAATTAACAGAGGTACTCAAATCGATCCGGGAAAACAATATGCCGGAAATTTCCGTGAGTCCGAACGTAGGAAAGATCTTAACTATGCTGGTGAAAATATCCCGTTCCAAAAACATACTGGAAATCGGTGCCCTCGGAGGGTACAGCGGTATCTGCCTTGCCAGGGGATTTGGAAAAGAAGGGCATTTAACCAGCCTGGAAGTAAATGAAGATTTTGCGCAGGTATCCAAGCAGAACCATATCCGCGCCGGATTTGAAGGCCAGACAACAATTATGGTCGGCGAGGCCCTTGATACATTAAAGCATCTAAGAGAAAGTGAAAATTCCTACGATTTTATTTTTATTGATGCGGATAAAAAAAATTATGTGAATTATCTCGATTATGCTATAGAACTTGCCAATCCCCAGGCTTTAATTGTCGCAGATAACGTTCTTGCAGGAGATACTGTGTTCAATGCCGACTTGGAAGATAAGCGCTATACGGAAGCCATCCGGCAGTTTAATGAAAAAGTAGCATCACATCCTCAGCTGGAATCCACCCTTATACCGAGTGGAGATGGAATTACTGTATCCCGGGTTGTAAAAAACGAAAACCGGGAATAATACGGACGGTGCAAATATGTTCCGGCAGCGGAAACGGCTGATCTAAGGCAGGTGAAAGAATGAAACATTTAAAAGGGAAAAAAGCAGTGATTGCCACCGTGCTGTCATTGCTGCTCCCCGGAATAGGACAGATGTATTTAAAAAAATTCATCAGCGGAATTCTTTTTTTTATAATATATATTGCGCTGTTCACAACCGTATATGCGCCTTCTATATTTGTGGCGGGAATTGCGGCTGTGCATGCCTATGCTTACGCACCGGATGAAAATAAAGCAGAAAAAAACAGCAGCGTTCAATGAACACTGCTGTTTCTTATGCGTTGGACTGCTGCTTCACACGTAATTTTCTCGCTCCATAAAAGGATACGAGCAAACCGGCAATACATAGTACAGCAATCAAAAGAGAGCCTTCCGCAACAGCAATGCCAAGGCTGGCAATACTGAAAGTAGCAAGAAAGGCGAGGAAAAGAAATACCCATTTTACTGCAGTCATCGTAGTAAACACCACTTTTCGCTATTACTTTATTCTACTTAATAGTCTACAATGGAATAAGAGAATTTAAAAGCATGACAGATATTTTCCCTTAATTAAGCAAAAAGTACTTCCAATCAAAAGGGAATGTGCTACAATTGATAGGTTAAGGAATGATAGTATCGGATAGGAGCGGTAAACGAATGGAATTACGTAATGATTTAAGAAATATTGCTATTATAGCTCACGTTGACCACGGAAAAACAACATTGGTAGACGAGCTGTTAAAACAGTCTGGAACGTATCGGGAAAATGAGCATGTCGATGAGCGTGCGATGGACAATAACGACATTGAAAAAGAACGCGGTATTACTATTCTTGCTAAAAACACGGCAGTAAAGTATAAAGACACCCGCATTAACATAATGGATACTCCAGGACACGCCGATTTCGGCGGAGAAGTTGAACGTATCCTTAAAATGGTAGATGGTGTACTTCTAGTAGTGGACGCATACGAAGGATGTATGCCGCAGACACGTTTTGTGCTTAAGAAAGCATTGGAACAAAAGCTTACCCCTCTTGTAGTAGTTAACAAAATTGACCGTCCTATGGCCCGCCCTGATGAGGTCGTGGATGAAGTACTTGATCTATTCATCGAGCTTGGCGCTGATGAAGAGCAGATCGAGTTTCCGGTAGTATTTGCTTCTGCAATTAATGGAACAGCAAGCATGGATTCAGATAACCAGGATGGTAAGATGGACATTCTGTTTGATGTTATCCTTGATACTGTACCGGCACCTATTGATAACAGCAGCGAGCCGGCACAATTCCAGGTTACTATGCTTGATTATAATGATTACCTTGGACGTATCGGTATTGGAAGAGTATTCCGGGGAACTATTAAAAACGGCGATCAGGTTTCTTTAATTAAACTTGATGGTACAGTTAGAAGCTTTAGAATTACAAAGCTTTTCGGCTTTATGGGATTAAAGCGTATGGAAATCGACGTGGCAACAGCCGGTGACCTTATTGCTATTGCAGGTATTGAAGACATCATGGTCGGAGAAACAATCTGCCCGGCAGATCACCAGGATCCGCTTCCGGCACTCCGTATTGATGAGCCTACTCTTCAAATGACATTTCTTGTAAACAACAGTCCTTTTGCAGGACGTGAAGGCGACTACGTTACAAGCAGAAAAATTGAAGAGCGTCTGATGACACAGCTTGAAACAGATGTCAGCCTCCGTGTGGAACACACCGAATCGCCGGATGTATGGACAGTTTCAGGACGCGGCGAGCTTCATTTGAGTATTCTTATTGAAAACCTCCGCCGCGAAGGTTATGAAATTCAAGTATCCAAGCCTCAGGTTATTATTAAAGAAGTAGATGGTGTTGTATCTGAGCCGGTTGAACGGGTGCAGGTAGACGTACCGGAAGACTATACTGGTGCAGTAATGGAATCTCTTGGAGAAAGAAAGGGAGAAATGCGTGACATGGTTAACCGTGGAGACGGTCAGGTCCGTATGGAATTTTATGTTCCTTCCAGAGGCCTTATTGGGTATTCTACGGAATTTATGGCACAGACTAAAGGTTACGGTATTATTAACCACGTGTTTGACGGCTATCGTCCCCTTCACAGCGGACAGGTCGGCGGACGCCGCCAGGGTGTACTTGTTTCTATGGAAACAGGAAAATGTACTCCTTACGGCATGATGCAGGTAGAAGACCGCGGTACCCTTTTCCTTGAGCCGGGTACGGAAATATACGAAGGTATGATCGTCGGTGAGCACACGCGTGATAACGACTTAACTGTTAACATCACTAAGATGAAGCAGCAGACAAACGTTCGTTCCGCTAACAAAGACAACACGGTTACGATGAAGCGCCCAAGAATTCTGACGCTTGAAGAAGCATTGGAATATCTAAACGAGGACGAGTACTGTGAAGTAACACCAAAATCAATCCGTCTTCGTAAAAAAATTCTTGATAAGAGTGCTAGAGAGCGCGATGAGAAGCGGAGCAAAGTATCGAAATAAAGCACTACCTCAGCATAAACGGCATTTCATGAGGAGGGAAACGTAATGAACGGCGGATCAACCAATTCCGGAGATATTGCTGTTACTCAGGACCAGCTGTCATGGACGGCCGGTATGCTTGGCATCCATGAATATCCGATTACGGGCTTTTGGCTTTTGTATGCAGCTGTAGTAATTATGTGTATTCTTGTGTTCAACATGGGTTTTGCACGAAAGCTGCCTCTGCTCAAAAACGTTATCGTTTATAGTGCCCTTCTCATAGGTGCCCTTCCTTTAACTATCTTTGCTATTGGGATGGCGGTAGTAGAGTCTTTATTTGCAGCAGCAGTTGTGCTGGCCATATATCGTCTGCGGCTGAAACGCCATAAACAAGAGCAGAACCAGCAGCCATCTGCATAAAAAAGCTTTCCCTTTTGGGAAAGCTTTTTTATTATAGCTTATACGGAGAAAAAAGAATGAATACAAAAAACGCTCCCGGGGAGCGCTTTTGACACAGCATGTTTTACCATCCATCATCCTGAGTAGGGTCACGGTATAAATGAAAATTACCGGTCTCCGCTCTTTCTTCTGTACGTTTAGCAATTCGTGCCTGGCAGGTTTCGCACATATACGTATGAATCGGGCGGTTCCGCAGTTTCTTAGCCAGCGGATTTCCATCATCAAGATCATGAATGTCATCGCAGAGTACACATTTGACTTTCATATCTAAATCCTCCAGTAGGATGAGCAATTTTATCGAGATTGTTTCATTTATAGTATAACATGAAAGATGGAAGGCTATCACTGATGAACTTCCAAAGAACGATTAGTGAACAGGAAATTAAAGGAGTTTCCACCAGAAATGTCGTATATGTAAAATAATAGGCATATGCACCGCCTGTTAAGGGAATTAAAAATACATAAGGGGGTTATGGAATGGCAAACCGAATGGAAAAAAATCTCAACGATGAACTGCTGGCTCTTCTAAAAAAAGAACGGTACATTTCATTAACTACAGTAGATTATGAAACGAAGGCTCCAGATGTGAGAGTTCTCTCGTGGATATACGCACCGGATAGAGAAACACTTCGATTTACTATTGATAACCGGTCCAAAATGATGGAAAACATGAAGCACAATTCCGGTATCGTCATTACTGTTATAGGCAACGGATCTACGTATGCGATTGCCGGCGAAGTGAAAATACTCAAAGAAGAAATAGAAGATGTGCCTATTAAGCTGGCGCTGGCGGAACTCGATATTAAGGAAGTAAAGGATATTATGTTTTACGGTGCTAAGATGACGCTGGACCCGCGTTACGAAAAAACATACGACGCGGAAGCGGCAGCAAAGCTGGATAATCAAGTGATGAAGGCCATGAAAACAGTCTGATCGTATAAGGCCTCCTCCACAACCTATAGACATCATTCTATTCTTATAAGAATAGAACAGACTTTCACTTACTTCTGGGGGGAATAACGTTGAAAAAAATATACGTGCTCGATACTAATGTGCTTCTTCAGGACCCTCGTGCTATATACCAGTTTAAAGAAAACGATGTTGTGATTCCGGCGGTAGTGCTGGAAGAAATTGATTCAAAAAAGCGGTACATGGATGAAATCGGCCGGAATGCCCGGGAGACTGCCAGAATTCTGGACAGCCTGAGAGTTGTAGGGAAGCTTCATGAAGGCGTGCCGCTTGATTCAGGTGGTTCTGTTCGCGTAGAGCTGAACCATAAATCCTATCAGTATCTAAAAGACATGTTTATAGAGGTAACAAACGATAACCGTATTTTAGCAGTAGCCCATAATCTTCATACGCAGCAGCTTGAAGAAAAAACAGGAAAAAGCGTTATTATAGTAAGCAAAGATGGGCTGGTGCGTGTAAAAGCTGACGCTCTGGGCCTGCATGCCGAAGATTTCCTGAATGACCGCGTAACGGAATTTGATAATATGTACAGAGGCAAGCGGCATATCGCTGTGTCAAAAGATCTTATTGATACCTTCTATGCAGAGAATGCGCTTCCGCTGGAACAATTAGAAGAAAAAGGGATGTACCCGCATGAATTTGTTGTGCTTCGGGACAGCGCAGGAGGGTCTTCGTCTGCTCTTTGTAAGGTTAATGCGGCAGCAACCCAGCTGGTGCCTTTTACGAATGAACACGAGCACGCCTGGGGTATTAAACCACGGAATGTGGAACAAAAAATGGCGCTCGAGCTTCTTTTACGAAACGACATTCCGCTCGTTACTCTTACGGGAAAAGCAGGAACAGGAAAAACGCTACTAACGCTTGCCTGTGGACTTATGCTTACGGAAGACTATGGCAATTACAATAAGCTGCTGGTGGCAAGACCCGTTGTGCCAATGGGAAAGGATATAGGCTATCTTCCCGGTGAAAAAGATGAAAAACTAAGGCCGTGGATGCAGCCGATCTTTGATAACCTGGAGTATTTATTTAACGCTAAAAAGCCCGGCGAACTCGATCAGATTCTAGCCGGAATGGGTTCTATTGAAGTAGAGGCACTGACGTATATTAGGGGCAGAAGTATTCCCGATCAGTTTATTATTATTGATGAAGCGCAGAATTTAACAAAACATGAAGTGAAAACTATCCTGACAAGAGTAGGGGAAGGAAGCAAAATTGTATTGATGGGGGATCCGAAACAAATTGATCACCCTTATTTAGATGAATTAAATAACGGGCTTGCCTACGTGGTGGAAGTCTTCAAAGATCAATCAATCAGCGGCCACGTAAAGCTGGAAAAGGGAGAAAGATCCGGCCTTGCCCAGCTCGCAGCCGATCTATTATAGCTAAACGATGCGGAATCCTGTCACGAAAGTGATGGGATTTTCTTTATTTTCCCCGTTTCCGTAATAAATATGAACAGGTCCGTCTTCTTTCAGGCTGGATCCGTCTTTGGAAAACCCTGCAATAAAATCTTTTGCCGTATCCAGGTCCACAATAAGTTCTGATCCTTCAGATCGTTCCACGACTACTTTGGAAGCGTCTTCCCCGGGTTCAGCATTTTCGATAAAATAGTGAAAAGGAATGCCAAAGCTGCCCTTAATCAATGTTTCTTTTTTATTGCGTACTTCGTTTGTTTTAGTACGCTTAGGAATACGGGCGCCTTCTGTCATTTCCCTGTCCCAGTGCTCGGAAGCTGCGCGTGTGTATTCTTCAAGACTCGTATCGGCTTTTTTCTCCTGCTCAAACCAAGTGGTCAAGTCAACTTTTCTGTCATCAAAAATCCACACGGTAGGATCAATGGTAATCGTGTATTTTGTATTTCCATATATGAAAAGAATAAACTCCATAATGTGATTCCTCCTTGTATATGCAATAGTACTATAATATCATAGGAGAGGAAGTCTTGGAAAACAAGCAGGATGTTTAAAAATGGTGAACTTTTCAATACTTTCTTGCATTTTTCCCGGTAAATAGATAAGATAGATTTAATTAGCTAAATATTAGGAGGGGTCACCTTGAGCGTAAAGGCAGAAACCGAACATAAAGAAAAAGCATATGCCCTTCTTGTTGCCGATGCCGAAAAAATCAGAAAACTGATTGAAGTCCAGATGGAAAACTTAACGATGCCTCAATGTCCTCTTTATGAAGAGGTATTGGATACGCAGATGTTTGGTCTTTCCCGTGAGATAGACTTTGCTATTCGTTTGAATCTTATTGAAGATGCGACGGGTAAACATATTCTTTCCGAGCTAGAGCGAAAGCTTTCTGCTTTCCATGAAGCAACAGTAAATAGTTAAAAACAAGCTGCAGGCCGCAGCTTGTTTTTTTATGTATGAAACACCCGAAAAAAATTTTCGGCTTTTGACAAAAATAAATGGCATGGTATGATAAAATATATTTGGAATTGTCAGTAAATAAACGCAAAAGAGAGAATGGAAACCGGGAGGAACGAGATGAGCCAACTGAAAAATATTAAAAAAGTATTAGTTGCAAATCGTGGAGAAATTGCGATCCGAATTTTCAGAGCGTGCACCGAGCTGCATATCCGCACCGTAGCTATTTACTCTAAGGAAGACACAGGGGCTTTTCACCGTTATAAAGCAGACGAAGCTTACCTGGTGGGAGAAGGAAAAAAGCCCATTGATGCGTATCTTGATATTGAAGATATTATTGCGACCGCAAAGGAAAATAATATTGATGCCATTCACCCAGGCTATGGATTTTTGTCAGAAAATATTGAATTTGCCAGACGGTGTGAAGAAGAAGGCATCATTTTTATCGGACCGGAAACCAAACATTTAAACATGTTCGGCGACAAAGTGAAGGCACGGACGACGGCGCTGGAGGCAGGCCTTCCTGTTATTCCGGGCAGCGACGGCCCGGTGGAAAGCCTGGAGGAGGTCCGGTCGTTTGCCGAAGCCAATGGCTATCCGTTTATTATTAAAGCATCTCTTGGCGGCGGCGGCCGCGGCATGAGAATCGTCCGCGACGCAGATTCTTTATCTGAATCGTATGACCGGGCTAAATCAGAAGCCAAATCGGCATTTGGTAATGATGAGGTCTACGTTGAGAAGTTTGTGGAAAGTCCGAAACACATAGAAGTCCAGATCCTTGGAGACTCGCATGGCAACGTCGTGCACTTATATGAAAGAGACTGCTCGGTGCAGAGAAGGCACCAGAAAGTAGTGGAGATTGCTCCAAGCGTATCATTGAGTGATGAACTTCGGGAGGAGATCTGTGAAGCTGCCGTCAAGCTGAGTAAAAATATTGATTATGTGAATGCGGGAACGGTTGAATTTCTGGTGGATCCCCACGGGGAATTTTTCTTCATCGAAGTAAATCCCAGAGTGCAGGTAGAACATACGATTACCGAAATGATTACCGGCTTTGATATTGTGCAGGCCCAGCTCTATATAGCGGACGGAAAATCCCTGCATGGGAAAGAATTAAACATACCGGAGCAGAAAGATATCAAAACGTTTGGCTATGCGATCCAGTCCCGTGTAACAACAGAGGATCCGGCTAACGATTTTATGCCTGATACCGGAAAAATTATGGCTTACCGCTCCAGCGGCGGATTCGGCGTGCGGCTTGATGCCGGAAATGGGTTTCAAGGGGCCGTTATTTCCCCGCACTATGATTCCCTGCTCGTGAAAGTATCCACCTGGTCGCTCACGTTTGAAGGCGCTGCAGCTAAAATGCTTCGGAACCTTCGCGAATTCCGGATCCGTGGCATTATCACCAACATTCCGTTTCTGGAAAACCTCGTGCAGCACAGCGGCTTTCTGAGCGGCGATTATAATACGTCCTTTATTGATCAGACACAGGAACTGTTCGTTTTCCCGAAACGAAAAGACCGGGGCACGAAAATGCTTACCTTTATTGGCGAAACGATTGTGAACGGCTACCCGGGACTGGAAAAAATGAAAAAACCGGTGCTCGACAAGCCGCCGGTACCTATTATTGAAAAAGCGGCGGAGCCTCTAAAAGGAACCAAGCAGATATTGGATGAACGCGGCCCGGAAGGGCTCGCTGACTGGGTGAAAAGCCAAAAGCAGGTGCTGTTAACGGACACAACGTTCCGTGATGCCCACCAGTCACTGCTCGCGACAAGAGTCCGGACGCAGGATCTAAAGAAAATTGCCGCACCGACGTCCCACATGCTGCCACAGCTATTTTCGTCAGAGATGTGGGGCGGGGCAACGTTTGACGTGTCCATGCGCTTTCTGCACGAAGATCCGTGGGAGCGTCTACTGCTGCTAAGAGAGAAAATGCCAAATATTCTGCTGCAGATGCTGCTTAGAGCTTCTAATGCCGTCGGATACAAAAACTATCCGGATAACGTGATTAAGGAATTTGTCGAAAAAAGTGCCGATGCCGGTATCGATGTCTTCCGTATTTTTGACTCCCTTAACTGGCTGGAGGGGATGCAGTTGGCCATTGATGAAGTGAGAAACCAGCAGAAAGTGGCGGAAGCATCGATCTGCTACACCGGTGATATTCTTGATTCTGCGCGAACGAAATATGACCTGCAGTATTATAAAGATATGGCCGTTTCTCTGGAAAAGGCAGGCGCCCATATTTTAGGTATTAAAGATATGGCTGGACTCCTGAAGCCGGAAGCGGCGTACCAGCTCGTGACCGAGCTCAAGCAGACGATTTCGATTCCAATTCATCTGCATACCCACGATACGAGCGGAAATGGTATTTTTACGTATGCGAAAGTAATTGAAGCAGGTGTCGATATTGTCGATGTCGCATCAGTTCGATGGCCGGTTAACTCTCAGCCAGCATGAACAGCCTGTACTATGCGATCAAAGGCACGGAAAGGCAGCCGGATATCGATATTAAAGCCGTCGAAGAGCTGAATGAATACTGGGACTACACCCGGAAATATTACCAGGGCTTTGAGAGCGGCATGAATGCGCCGCATACGAGGTGTATGAGCACGAAATGCCGGGGGCCAGTACAGCAATCTGCAGCAGCAGGCGAAAGCGGTCGGGCTTGGGGCACGCTGGAATGACGTGAAGAAAATGTACCGCCGGGTGAACGACATGTTTGGAGATGTGGTCAAGTGACACCGTCTTCCAAAGTGGTGGCGACATGGCTTGTATATGGTCCAAAATGACCTTTCGGAAGAAGATGTGCTGGAAAAAGGCGGAAGTCTCGACTTTCCTGATTCTGTGGTAGAGCTGTTCCAGGGATATCTGGGCCAGCCGTATCAAGGCTTTCCGAAAGACCTGCAGGACGTCATTCTTAAAGGACGCGAGGCGATCACCAATCGTCCCGGCGAAAATATGCATGATGTAGACTTTAAAAGCCTGCAGGAAGAGCTGTATAAAGAAGTAGACCGCCAGATCACCAGCCATGACTTATTGTCCTATGCGCTGTATCCGAAAGTGTATATGGATTTCGAGCGTTTCCGCCAGCAGTTCGGCGATGTCACGGTGCTCGATACGGCTACGTTCTTTTACGGGCTCCGCCTGGGTGAAGAGATCGAAGTGGAGATTGAACAGGGAAAAACGTTGATTGTGAAGCTTATTTCGATTTCCAAACCGCAGGACAATGGTACGAGAATTGTGTACTTCGAACTGAACGGCCAGCCGCGGGAAGTGAATATTAAAGACCAGAACGTAGCGGCTTCCGTTATGGAACGGCCGAAGGTAGATAAGAAAAACGCGAATCAAATTGGTGCCTCTATGCCGGGGACTGTGATTAAGACCCTGGTGGTAGATGGAGAAAAAGTAAAAAAAGGCGATCATTTGATGATCACCGAAGCCATGAAAATGGAAACGACCGTTCAGGCGCCGTTCGATGGGGAAGTGAAGTCCATTCACGTAGCGGATGGCGATGCGATTGCCACCGGCGACCTGCTGATCGAATTTTCCTCCTAATAAAAAAGGAACCGTCTGAAGACGTAATATCTTCAGGCGGTTTTTTAATTTTTAAAAACGTTTAAATGGGGTATAAGAAAAAGTGAAGCAGAGAGGATGATTAAAGATGGCAGAGACAGCACTATTATGGTTTAGAAGGGATTTACGGCTCACTGATAATCACGCGATGTATGCGCTCGAACAATGGCTGCAGGAAGATAGTTCCAGAACATGGATGGCTTTTTTCCATATAGAAAAAAAACGAATTGAAGATCCATGTCCCCACCACGATTATTTTTTTCAAAATCTGGAAGCATTCTCTAAAGAATGCAAAGAAAAAGATATCCGCCTATACATAAAAGTGGGAAAAATCGGGAAAGTATTCGAAAATTTAGGCAAAGAAAAAGAAATCAGCGCAGTTTTCTTTAACGAAGATGAAGTACCAAGGGCAGTAAAAAGAGATGAAAAAGCACGGAAGGGCCTAAAACAAGCTGTCTTTTATCCTTTTAAGGATGCTCATTTTCACGCTTCCGATGAAGTACTGAAAAAAGATGACAGCTACTATGAGGTATTTACGCCATATTACAGAAGCTGGTTTAAAAAGCAAAAAGATAAACCATTTCGTACGGATCCTGCTTTTCTTGCATCCCGTCAGGTAAACAAAGCCCTATCTGATAAAAAAGACCGGGATATATTGAAAGAGTACAATAAACAGGCTGAAACAAAATGGGAAAAAGTAAAGGAACAGGATGCCCTCGATCGTTTGGATACATTTGCTGATGACCCGGTTAAATATTACGAAAACGAACGGGATATTCTGGCAGAGGATGGAACAAGCAGGCTGTCAGCTTATTTAAAAACAGGAAGAATATCAGTGCGTACTATTTATGAGGCTCTGCTTCCAAAACTGGAAGAAGAAGATAAAGGAGCCGGGACATATTTAAGTGAGCTGGCATGGAGGGATTTTTATAATATGATTCATGTATCTCATCCTGACTTGAAAAAAAAGGAATTAAAAGAAGCCTACCAGTCCCTTAGCTGGAGTAATAATAAAGAAAACCTGGATAAATGGAAAAATGCAGAAACAGGATATCCGGTTGTTGACGCCTGCATGACTCAATTAAATGAAACAGGCTGGATGCATAACCGCGGCAGAATGATAACTGCCTCTTTCCTGGTTAAGGACTTTCTGGAAGATTGGAGGGAGGGAGAGCAGTATTTCGGCCAACGTCTGATAGACTATGATCCATCCTCCAATGCCGGCGGATGGCAGTGGGCTGCTTCCACCGGTTCAGATGCAGTACCTTATTTCCGGGTGTTTTCTCCGATACGGCAAAGTCAGCGTTTTGATGAAAATGGAGAATTTATTAAAAAATACCTGCCCGTTTTAAAAGATGTGCCTGCCCGATTCATTCATGAGCCCTGGAAAATGAGTGAAGAGGAGCAGGAAAAAGCATCGTGTATTATAGGAAAGGATTATCCAGAGCCGGCAGTGGATCATGCTGTTCAGCGGAAACGGGCTATTGCTATGTTCAAAGGAGAGGACGAATAAGGTGGAAATACGAAAAATGAAGCCGGCAGAGGTTGACCAGAATATTACACTAGGTGAATTTGCTTTTCAGTTTGAACTCTCAACGGAACAGCGGGAGGATCGTAAAAAAATCATTAAACCGGAAAATACCTGGGTGGCAGTGGAAAATAAAGAAATAGCCTCAAAGCTTACGATTTTTCCATCCGAGATTTATATTGCCGGGGAAGTAATGAAAATGGGAGGCATTTCCGGAGTAGCCACCTGGCCGGAGAAAAGACGCAGTGGATTGGTACGGGAACTGCTCCGGGCGGCCATGAAAGATGTGAAAGAGAGGGGCTGTGAAGTTTCCCTGTTATATCCGTTTTCCTTTTCATTTTATCGGAAGTTTGGATGGGAGCTGTTTGCGGATGCTAAAATATGGACACTTTCAAGCTCGCAGCTGCCCCAGCCTGTGCCTTTGGAACAAGGCACTATTTACAGGGTGACACAAAAGGCAGCGGCTGTCCTGCAGCCCATTTATGAGAAGTGGGCAGTTTCCTATACCGGCGCTGTTCTCCGCGATAAGCAGTGGTGGGAAGATATGGTGTTAAAGCGTAAAACAGGAGAAATAGCGGTGTTCAAAAACGAACAGGGAGAAGATAGAGGGTACATTATTTATAAAATAAAAAATCAAAAGATGGAAGTAAAAGAATTTATATGGCTTGATGAAGAGACAAGAACGGCTCTCTGGAGTTTCTTAGCCCAGCATGATTCAATGATAACGGAAGTAGAAATAAGGCCGGCAGTAAACGATCCAAGCCGTTTTCTGCTTGCGGATTCCAGAATCACCGAGAAGCGGGAAAGTTATTTCATGGCCAGAATTGTAGACATGACCTCCTTTCTGCAGAAATACCCACTGCACTTAAAAGAAGGGGAAGAACTTGATCTGAAAATAGAAGACGATTTTTGTGAATGGAATAAAGGATTTTACACTCTGGAAAATGTAGATGGCAGCATTCACATCCGTTTTTATCCGGGACACTCGGAAAAAGAAGGACTGGAAATGAACATTCAAACAGCAGCAGCTGTGTTTATGGGATACATCACCGCCGAACAGGCCTGGAAAGCCGGAAGAATTCAAGGGAAACCGGAGCAGGTGGCTCTTCTGCAGGCAGGTATCAGCGATTTGGAGCCATTTATATACGATTTTTTTTAATGAGCAAAAAAGCTTTCCGAAATCACGAAATCGCAGGTAAGGGATCCTTCTTTCTATGTTTTCCTCTAGTCTAAAAGAAACCGGGGATCCTGCTTATTAAAAAAACCCCCGCTACCCTTTCAAAGGGAGGCGGGGGTTTTGTGTATCTTATTAAATAGTAGTTATTTATAATGTCGGCCGACTGCCGGCTTCCTCGTGGCAATCATTACCATATATCCGAGCGTTGTAAATAAAAACGTGACGGTAATGGCATGGGTTAAGGCGGAAGCCAGGTAAGCAGTAACGTATACGACAGATATGCCGGCCGCGATCTGGACAATAGTTAAAGCAAAAACAAGAATACTTGCTGTTTTTAATGAAGCAGATGAAGCGAAGCGCCTGATGGTCCAGATCATCAAAATGGCGATAAAAATAAATAAGATAGTAGCAAATACACGATGGGCAAAATGGATGCCTATCTGAAAACCTAATGCACCGCTGATATCCGGTATAATCTGATTGTTGCAGAGCGGAAAGCCTTCACACGCATAAGTGGCATCCGTATGCTTTACATAGGCACCGGTATAAATAACAGCGTAGCAGTAGATGATAACAAACAGAAGGTAGTTTCTGTATCCTTTGCTTACTGTAGGAGCAGGGGCATTTTTTTTGTTTTCAAATGCTAAAATCGTAAGAAGAACGACGGTAGCAAAAGATATAGTGGAAATGCCAAAATGAAGAGCAAGTACAAGGCTGGAATTACCCCATATAACAGCACCGGCTCCCATCATTCCCTGAAACACAATAAAAAGGACAGCCATAAGGGCCATAAATTTTGTTTCTCTTAAGTGCGGGAGCTTTTTCCAGGCCCACACTGCCAGAATGATAACAAACAGGCCCATAAGCCCTGACCATAATCGGTGGCTGTATTCTATAATAGTTTCCAAAGCAGGCGAATCAGGTATGACTTCTCCAAAGCAGAGAGGCCACGTCGCTCCGCATCCTTCTCCGGAACCTGTCTTTGTTACAAGGGAACCTTGAATAAGTACAATTAACATTCCAATAGAAGTAAAAACACCAAAAATCTTTAAGCCAATATTGTTCACTGCTATTCACCTCAGTCCAATCTGTGCTGTATAAGTAACGAACCTATTGTAATCGTAGGGATTCTGCATATAAAAGTCAATTTAATAGTAATGAACATTTAGAGGCGTTTCGTAAACATGAATAAATTGTGAAAATAAGGAAACAGATGAAAGCGGAGAACATTTAAGCTATAATATTATAGTAAGGTTGCGGTGTGACCTTGTAATTGTTGTTTCTAACCAGTGTATTTTAATGCTACAATATAAACAGTGAAGCGTACACACAGGGGGATTAATTTAATAGGAGGTGTAATCATGAATAGGACAGAATCATCTGCTGATTCGCTTCATCATCCAGCGGCCTCCGGAAAAAACCAAGTTACTGCGCGTCCATTCTTTTTATTCAGGAGAACAGCGCTTTTATTTTCTGTATTTTTGATAACGTTTACAGTGATGCTGGCTGCAGAACCTTTTTCCAGTTTTCAATGGCAGCAGAATCTGCATCTGTTTATTCTCACTTTTGCTGGAACAGGGCTGCTTCTACAGGGGTGCTTTATGGTGGAAACCCTTCTTGGTAAAAAGCGCGGGGGCGTTACGGAAAAAAAGGATAAACAGACACTTGGCACAGGGCTTCTGGTAACAGCTGTAGGTATTATGCTGCTCTTTTCCATCAGCATGACAACCGGACTGCTTGGAACAGCCTCGGCTTTCGGATATATTATAGGATTTGCTTACTGGCTCAAGTATCGTTCAAGCTTTGGAAGTTTTATGCAGGCAGGTGTTTTCGCTGTACTTCCTTTAATTGCCTGGTCTGCAGCAGATGATTCGCTGCATGCAGCGGCCTGGATTTTGGCGTTTCTTTTTTTCATCTGGTACTGTACATACTCGCTGGCTCTTTCCGTTTTGAAAAAGGAAGAATACATAAAAGCAGGTATACCTGTACTGGCAGTAATAACTGGAAACAAAACCGCCAAACTTCAAAGCATTTTATACGCATCCGTTTTTATATTGGGAGCTCTTATGCTTGGACAATATGGAAACGTGTATCTTATATCTGTAATGGTTGGAGGGGCTGTCTGGCTGACCTGGCTGGCAGCCGGACTGAAGATGCGGTCGGATAAAAAATGGGCAGCCGGAGCACTCGCCTGCTCGATCGGATGTTTTTCTATCGTATTAATTACCATGGCAATACCGGCTTTATGAACTGCGCCAATCAGGCGTTAATATATCATTTATTAAAGAAAGAGGGGTTAAGTGAATGATGAATAAGCATACGTTTATGATGCGGCTTCTGCCTTTATCTTTCATACTGCTTTTACTGTCAGGATGCGGTGAAGAACGTCTTACTGCACTGGACCCATACGGCCCTCAGGCGGAATGGATTCTTGATAACCTGATTTTAAGTTTGTATGTGATGGCAGTAGTAATTATTGTTGTGTTTGCACTGTACTTTATCGCCGTAGTGAAATTCAGAAGAAAACCAGGTGATAATGAGTATCCTAAGCAGGTAGAAGGAAGCAAAGCACTAGAGCTTACCTGGACTATTATTCCATTATTTTTATTGGCAATTCTGGCCGTACCAACGATTACAGGTACATATTATTTTGCGGATACTACGCCTCAGGCCGCAGGTTCAAGCGGCGAGGGAGAAGGAGAAGGTGTCTCCATCAATGTAACAGGTCATCAATACTGGTGGCAGTTTGATTATGAAGATGGTTTTACCTCTGGAAATGAAGTATACATTCCTGTGGGGGAAAAAGTAGAATTTACGCTTACTGCTGAAGACGTTATCCACTCTTTCTGGGTACCGGCACTTGGCGGAAAGATTGATGCCATCCCGGGAATTGAAAACCAGCTTTGGCTGGAAGCAGATGAACCAGGCATTTATAAAGGGAAATGCGCCGAGCTGTGCGGACCTTCCCATGCATTAATGGATTTCAAAGTAGTAGCACTTGAGCGTGACGAGTATAACAGCTGGGTTGAAACAATGGCGTCTGAGCCTGCTGAACCTGAGGAAAATACAACAGCTTCAGAAGGCCGCCAGGTATTTGAAGACCAGGGCTGTATCGGCTGTCACGCTGTAGGAGGCCAGGGCACTGCCCAGGGACCCACGCTGACTAACTTTGCCGACCGGGAGACTATCGCCGGGGTCGTAGAATACAACGAAGAAAATCTTGAAGCCTGGATCCGTGATCCGCAGTCTTTCAAACAAGGAAACAATATGCAGGCTTACCCGGATATGGAAGACCAGGATATGGACGCACTGCTTGAGTATCTTGCCAGCCTGGAAGTAGAACAGCCGGCTCTTGGAAGACAAGTGGAGACAGACGGCTCAGACAGGATTGAAGAACCACAAAATGAATAAAGAGTAAGGGAGGGTAAACCCAATGGCGGATTATTCAGCAATTATAAAAGAAAAGAAAGATAAAAGCGTCTTAATGGACTGGCTTACCACAGTCGACCATAAAAAGTTAGGCGTTATGTATTTGATAGCAGGTACGCTGTTTTTCCTAAAAGCAGGCCTAATGGCAGTTTTTATGAGAATACAGCTTATGTTTCCGGAAAGTAATTTTCTGGACGGGCAGACATACAATGAATTTATTACAATGCATGGAACCATCATGCTGTTCCTTGCAGCCACACCATTATTGTTTGCTTTTATGAACTACATTATTCCTCTTCAAATAGGGGCACGGGATGTAGCGTTTCCTTTTGTTAATGCTCTTGGTTTTTGGATTTTCTTTTTCGGCGGGCTGCTATTAAGCGTCAGCTGGTTTTTCGGAGGTGCTCCCGATGCGGGGTGGACAGCTTATGTTCCGCTGTCAGCTGGAGATTACGGGCATTTAGGAATGGATTTCTATGTTATCGGTCTTCAAATAAGCGGTATTGGAACATTAATCTCCGCTATTAACTTTATCGTAACGATTGTAAACATGCGTGCTCCAGGTATGACGATGATGAGAATGCCGCTTTTCTGCTGGACCTCACTCGTTACTTCCCTGCTGATCGTATTTGCTTTTACGCCTTTGGCTGCCGGACTTGCGCTTCTTATGCTTGATAGATTGTTCGGCGCTCAGTTCTTTTCTCCGGACAGCGGAGGAAATGCCGTTTTATGGCAGCATATTTTCTGGATTTTCGGTCACCCGGAAGTATATATTTTAGTGCTGCCGGCTTTCGGAATCATTTCCGAAGTTATACCTGCCTTCTCCAGAAAGCGTTTATTCGGGTATACGGCAATGGTATTCGCTACATTGATTATTGCTTTCCTCGGATTTATGGTTTGGGTCCACCACATGTTTACCGTTGGTATTGGTCCGGTAACAAACTCTGTTTTCGCTATTGCTACTATGGCAATAGGAATACCTACTGGTATTAAAATATTTAACTGGCTCTTCACGATGTGGGGCGGTAAGCTTACGTTTAATACAGCTATGCTCTGCGCTTCCTCTTTTGTCCCTACCTTTGTGCTGGGTGGTGTAACAGGTGTTATGCTTTCCATGGTGCCGGTCGACTATTTGTACCATGACACGTACTTTGTAGTAGCCCACTTCCACTACATAATTGTTGGGGGTATCGTTCTCGGGCTGCTGGCCGGATTGTACTACTGGTATCCAAAAATGTTTGGACATCATTTAAATGAAAAGCTTGGTATGCTGATGTTCTGGATGTTTTATATTGGTTTTCACATGACATTCTTTGTTCAGCATATTCTCGGCCTTATTGGAATGCCAAGACGGGTATACACGTATCTGGAAGGGCAGGGTATGGATACGATGAACCTGATTTCTTCTATTGGAGCATTTCTAATGTCTGCGGGTATTATCGTACTGGTTATTAACATCGTATACTCTGCATTAAAATCAGAGCGTGTAGTAGTAAGTGATCCTTGGGATGCCAGAACACTGGAATGGTCAACTCCTACTCCAATTCCAGAGTATAATTTCGCCCAGGTTCCACAGGTACGCTCTCTTGATCCTTTATTCTATGAAAAGATTCATGGAGACGGAAAAATGAAACCGGCTGAACCATTATCCGATATTCATATGCCAAACGGCTCTATTTTACCCTTTATTATTGGGATTGGCATGTTCGTATGGGGATTTGGCATGATTATGCTTAATATGGAAAATGCTATCATAACTCCTTACGCCGTCATTATTCCAGGTTTTCTGCTTACATTTGGTTCCATGCTTGTGCGTTCGATTAAAGAGGACCACGGCTACCATATTACAGTGGAAGAATTAAAAAAGCTGGAAAAGGAGGTAAGTTAACATGGCCGATCACGTAGATATGACAAAAGGCCTTCCTTCCAACCCCGAAAAAGCAACGTTGGAAGGAAGAAATAAATTTCTCGGTTTTTGGATTTTTCTAAGCGGTGAAACAATCATGTTTGCCACCTTCTTTGGAGCTTTTCTCGGATTAAGGGAAGGAACGGCAGGCGGCCCGACGGCGGAAGAATTATTCCAGCTGCCGCTTGTATTTATTATGACGATGCTTTTGTTAACCAGTTCACTTACAAGTGTTCTTGCCATGTATGCGATGAAACGGAATAATTTTAAAGCCATGATGATCTGGATGAGCACTACGGTGCTGTTAGGTCTTGCGTTTCTTGGTTTAGAAATCTATGAATTTGTGGAATATGTACATCATGGGCTTGGTTATACGACAAGTGCTTTTGGCTCTTCTTTCTATACGCTTGTCGGACTGCACGGGGCCCACGTTGTATTCGGCCTGGCATGGATCAGCACACTGCTTATCCGCTATGCGAAATCCGGTATAACATTAACAAATGCCCCCAAATTTTACGTGGCCAGTCTTTACTGGCATTTCATTGACGTTGTGTGGGTATTTATATTTACTGTCGTTTATCTTATGGGAATAGGGGAGCTTAACATGTCAAATGAGTTATCCAAACCATTCGAAAAAAGCGCGCTTTCAGAAGAAGACCTGTATAAGATGAACAAAGAAAAGAAAGTACAGATTACTTCGTTTGCTTTTATGATTTTTCTAACTTTCCTGGCATTTATTGCGGTGGCAACGGAAATGGTGGCTCCGGCCTTTGCCGTTCCATTTATACTTGTACTGGCAGGGATGCAGTTTTTTCTGCAGATGTTTTACTTCATGCACTTGAAAGATAAAGGACATGAATGGGCAAATACTTTTATCATTGCAGGTGTGGTACTTTCTACTCCAGCATTAATTGCATTAACGTTTCTGCTTGGTATGACAAAATATTAAAAAAGAAACGGTCTTCCACTGGGAGACTGTTTCTTTTTGCTTGTTCACTGATTTGTTAGAGATTAGAGGGGAATGACAGCTTCTTTCCTGTATAATGAAGAACAGATAAATAGAGAAATGGGGGAGAAGATGAGTAAATCTTCAAATCAAGTATCAACACAGCAAAAAGGTACTTCTGATAAAAGCCATGTGGCGATAGTAGTTATCCTTACTATTGTTATTAATGGCCTCGTCACCCTTCTATTTTTTATGGAAGGACTGGGCGGAGACGTTGAAGGTTTTGATTTAACCATTCTGCCGATGATGAATGCTATTTTTAACAGTTTTACAACGGTCTTTTTATTTACGGCGCTGTTTTTTATTTTACGAAAAAATATTACGATGCATAAGCGTTTTATTTACGCAGCCTTTACATCCACTGCGTTGTTTCTTGTAACCTACCTGACGTATCATGCGCTTTCGGAATCAACGGCTTTTGGCGGCTCTGGAGCCATTGCTGCTATTTATTACTTTATTTTAATTTCGCATATCATCCTCGCGATTATTATTGTGCCGCTTGCGTTGTGGACGTTCTTGAAAGGTATAACGTCCCAGGTGGAAAAGCACCGAAAAATTGCCAGGTGGACCATGCCGCTCTGGCTTTATGTCAGCATAACGGGAGTAATTGTTTATTTAATGATTTCCCCTTACTATTAAAGAATAAAAAACGGACTGCTCAAAAGAGCGGTCCGTTTTTGTCAGTTTAAATTTTAAAATCAAGCTTAATGAGGCCTGCTTCCCTGGCGGATGTAAAAGCAATGACAGCCAGAGGACCTACGATAAAGCCGATAATGCCCAGCAGGGAAAGGCCGATGTATAAAGATATCAAAGTAGCCAGCGGTGATAAGCCAATGTGATGGCCCATTACTTTAGGTTCAACCGTACGGCGGATAATGAGAAGGATAATTCCGAGTACTAGCAGCTGCGTACCAAGCACAGCATCTCCTGCCAGGTATTGAAATATCGCCCAGGGGGCAAGTATAGCAATAGAACCGATGATAGGAATAAAGTCAATGACCCATATAACCAGAGCCATCACCAGAGCCACTTCAGGCGCAATAAAGTATAAGCCAATATAAGTGACGGTAACAATAATCAGACTGACCAGGAACTGCGCCTTAAAAAAGCCTATAATAACCTTTCCAAGACGGGCGGTCATAAAGTGGACTTTCTGAGCTGTTTCCACTTTCATGAAAGAATACATCTTCCTGCTCAAACGGGGAAGGTCCATCATAAATAGGAACAATGCGATTAAGTATACAATAAATGACACAAGGTATCCTGGAATAGAAGCAACGATACTTGTAACGGTATTTAGAAACTGGCCGTCCGTAAAGCGATTACGAAAGTTATTAAGCATATCCGTTATCTGGGCATTGATTTCGTTAATGACATCAGGCGGGAGATTCATTCGATCATAGGTATTCTCAATAGAAATCTGCATATCATTCCATGAGCGATTCACTTCAGCTATGTAATCCGGCAGATTTTCCACAAATAAAATAGCCTGTGTTACCACCTGGGTAATAATTAAATACCCGGCGATTCCGAGAGAAATAAGAAATAGGGTGAAGACAACCATAACGGCAATAGAGCGCCGCCATTTGGCCTTTTCATTTAACAGCCTGACGAGAGGTGACAGGGCAAGAGCTGTAAGCAGGGCAAGTATAATAGGTCCTGAAACCGGAAGAATAAAAACTAAAGCTATAATAATTAAAACAACAGATAAAAAACGGATCAAATTCTTTTTCGTAAGCAACGATGACACAGCTATACCCCTTTCAGACATTCGGACAAGATAGTATAACAATTAGTATATAGGATTTGATAGAAGAGAACAAAATATTTATCCCGGAGAAATAGAAAAGAAGCTGATATCAGCTTCTTTTTTGTTACGTTTTAGCTTTTAGAACATCCCATACTGCTTTTGTTTTATCCCTGCATTTTTGAATGATTTTTTCCGGAAATTCTTCATCGTATTCTATCCCGTGCGGATAATAGTGTCTTCCAAATAAGGCGTGAGGATTTGAACGACTGTGTCTTCAGCCGGAATATCTCCTTCTACTGCGTAAGCCGGGATACGCAGGTAATATGTCGCGTCATCAGTACGGTCAAAAAATTTATAATCAAATGTTACACGTTCGTAATCCCACTGCCCGGCGTGAATAAAACCCGCATCTTTAATAATCCTATGTAGCCTGCCGAACGTGATTTGAGTGCCCTCAAATTCATAGTCTGTAATTTGCATGTGCAGTACCCCCATTTATCCATATAGTCTTATCTTAATATTAAAATAAAGCGTTTGCAATGGAAGAGACATAATTTCATGTTCTACGTCAGAAAATCAATTACATAAAAGGTGCCGGTTCCATAAGCAATAATTTGATCTTTTTCATCTTTAATTGTAGAAGCTAAAAAAAGCGTTTTTGAACTTTGGATATAACTTCGGAACGGCAGTATAAATAATCTCCTTTTCCGGGTTTTAAATAATTCACTTTTATTTCCATTGTAACAGCAGCCTTTTTTGAGGGAGTGGAATGATTGGCCAGGGTGCCCATACAGGTATCCATTAATGTAGCCGTTACGCCGCCGTGGACAATTTCAAGCGGATTTTGAACGCCCTTATGAATCGGTATGCGTATCTGATAGCTCCCATCTTCATTCCAATCGCCTTCGGCCTGAATCCAGCCGCTGACATAAGACGGATGATGTCCTTCGTGTTTCTGTCTGAGTCCGTTTAAAAACTGCTGCAGTACTTCTTTTTCCTCGTCTGTGGCGGACTGCAGAAAATCCTGAATATCTGTAGATAGGGTTTTTGTATCAGTCATATAGAATCCTTTCCTAGTGCTTTGATATGAATATTGTAGCAATCAGTCCCGGCTCTGCCAATTAAATCTTCGAACAAAGGCCGGTTACATGTATACTCCCGGTAGGAGTGCCATCATGAACAGTACTGCATATACATCAACACCAGCTGACATTTTAACAGCATCAGAGGAGCTGACAGCCTTGTTGTTTGCCTCTGATATATATTTACCTACACAAGGGCCAAAACGAAATGGAAACCGATAAAGAAGCCCGCAGGCTATTTCTGAATTCAACGCATGGAAGACCGCTATGAGGAAGTTCAGCGCTTCGGAAAATATCATCCTGACTACAAAATGGTTTCAAAAGAAATCCGTCTTAAAAAAAGGGAAATGGATTTCATCCAGCTATTACTGCTTTTAAAAAAGCGGAAAAAGATCTGGAAACCCTTTTAAATGAAATTTCCGGCGAAATTGCAGGGGCCGTTTCCCCAAACATAAAAGTACCTACAGGTAATCCATTTTTCGATAATGCTTCCTGCGGAAGCGGCGGATGTGGATCCGGCGGTTCGTGTGGATGCAGTGCATAAGCAGCCTTTACCTGTTTCAAGATTTTTTCTTTTATCCAGTAATCGCTGTCAAGGAGGAATAGTATGTTTAAAGGAAGTATTGAGTACCAGACTATCGTAAAAGCTCCTAGAAGCGAAGTGTGGAATTTCTTTCAGGACTCTAAAGCGCTGGAAGAGCTGACGGATTTTCCGAAGGTGACAGTATTATCCAACGGAGAATCAAAAGCCGGGGAAACAGTGAAGATTCAAATTGAAGCGGGGCCGTTGAAGGTCAACTGGCTTTCTGCGATTACGGACAGCAAAGAGGAAGAATTTTTTGTGGATAAAGGAAAAGAGATTCCATTTCCTTTAATCAAATGGAAACACACTCATTCTTTTCAAAAACTGGCTGAAGGAGAGCTCACAGGAATTACCGATCATGTAGAGTTCGAAAGCTATGTCCCGTCTGTATTCATTAAAGCAGGTTTGTATAATATGTTTAAAGACAGGGAAAAAGCGCTGCAGAGCCAATTTAAGGATAACTAAAAGAGCCGTCCGGGGGACGGCTCTTTCCAGGCTGTTGAAAAAATAAAAAAATAGGTATTTTTATACAAAACCTTTACAGGGGATGCTTTCCGCAGGCCGAGCCTTAAGCTAAAGAGGAAAAACGTCTCTTTATCTTTTCTTATGGCTTTTTCTGCAGGAGTCATCCCTGTTTATTTTCTTTTATTCTTTTCATAAAAGACTTTAAAAACATTCGAGATCACGTATAGATATACAAAATGGAACACTTTCTCGACAATCTGAAAAGAGCCGTCCGGAGGGACGGCTCTTTCGGTTTGCGGCAGTTGCCAGAGTATGTTTATTACTTTTCAAAATGACGGTGGATTAAAGCAAGAATGGATCGTCTTGTTAAAATACCGACAAACGAGTGGTCATGATCTTCAATGCAGACAAAGGGATGGTTAATAGAAAGCATCAGCGCTTTTCCAAAGGTTTCATCTTTGTGCATTCGAGGAACTTTCGGAGACATTACGTCTTTTACTTTATAATCGTGAAGGCGCTCCATTTCAATACGTTCAATTCCCAGGATGGAATCCAGAATATGGGCTTTGCTGATCTGGCCCTGCACCCGGTAGGATTTATCAAGCACAGGAATAGCGGTGTACCCTGATTTAATCAAAATAAGTAAAGCATGGTCAAGCGGATTTTCAAGCTGGACGTGCGCCACTTTTTCATCTGATACAATAAGCTGTTTTATTTCATTATCCATGATCTGGCTGTTTTTTAGTGTTTGCATGTGTTTCATCACTTTCTTTCTGTAGGCGCTGCCGCGCCGGAAGTTTCAATAAAGCATCTCAGCACAAAGTGTGGCACTCAGAGTGGCTGTGAAAAAGCTGATACTCTTTAATCGTATTCTCAAAAAATAGGAAAGTCAAGAAAATATTGTAAGCGTTCCATAAAGAAGAACGAAGGTATGCCGCCACTTACATATACCCTTTTACTTTTATATTTAATCCAAAATATTTTTTTCCGCAGGTTGAAAGCAGCATTCAGCTGACCCGAAGCATTTTGTCGCGAAGTTCTGAATTCTTCATTTTCTTCTGTTCCATCCGGCGTATCTCAAACGTCTGCATCCCATCTTCCATTTTATCAGCTATGTCAATAAGGCGTTCTACATCTCCAAAAGAATATTTTCTGGTGCCTCCGGAAGACCGTTCCGGAAATATCAATTTTCTCTCTTCGTAATATCTTATTTTTCTCTCCGACAAGCCTGTAAGTTCACTAATAACCCCTATTGTAATGACTTTTTTGTCTTTGTAGTTTGAAGACATCTACAAGCGCCCCTTTTTCTCTAATGTTTCTAACAACATATCATAAAATCTCACATAGTAAATGCACATTGTTAGATTTCCTCACATGATTGAGATCCTTTTCTGCCTTTCATACGTTATACTAAAAGAAGAAACAAAAAAAAAGCCTGGTTGAAAGGAAATGTTCAATCTCCGGGCAGATGAAAGGAAAGCAGGATATATACAATATCCAATGCGTTAGGCAAAAGAGCTTCCGTAAGGGCGTCTAAGCGCTCTATACGTGGTGTCAGCAGAATAAATGTCCTTTGTGGCAGTTCAATATTTGTGATAAGCTAATGTTTGTGAAATTTTCAGAATTTAAATTAAAGGAAATTATTTATTTGGGAGAGTGTGAACGAATGAATGTAGCAAAATTTGGGGGATCTTCTCTTGCTGATGCAGGGCAGATCAAAAAAGTAGCGTCAATCATCACAGCAGATACAGATAGAAAAATTATTGTCGTTTCCGCACCTGGAAAAAGAAGCGATGAAGATACAAAAGTAACGGACCTGCTGATACATTTAGGAGAAACCGCGCTGGCTGGAAAAGATACGGCAGACGCGCTTCATAACGTAGTAGAACGATTTCGTTCCATTACAGAAGAATTAGGCCTGTCTGAAGATATGCTCCGCATCATAGAGAAAGACCTGCAGGAAAGAGTCGATTACACTAAGGAAAGCCCTGAACGCTTTCTTGATCAAATGAAAGCTGCAGGCGAAGACAACAATGCAAAAGTCATTGCTGGTTATCTTCAGAGCCAGGGTGTGCTGTCAGAATACATAAATCCGGCAGAAGCCGGCCTCTATGTCAGCGATACGCCGGGTAATGCACAGGTGCTGCCTGAATCCTATGACAACCTGTATAAGCTGAGGGAACGTAAAGGCATTTTAATATTTCCTGGATTTTTCGGCTATTCCAAGGAAGGAAAGCTGGTTACTTTTTCCAGAGGAGGATCTGACATTACAGGTTCAATCGTTGCAGCCGGTATTAAAGCTGATTTATACGAAAACTTCACCGATGTGGACAGTGTGTTTGCGGCTAATCCAAAAGTAGTGAAAGATCCTGTAGCAATAAAAAGAATGACATATAGAGAAATGCGGGAGCTTTCCTATGCGGGATTTGCCGTTTTCCATGACGAAGCGCTGATTCCTGCTTTCCAAAAGTCAATTCCGGTATGTGTAAAGAACACAAATAACCCTAAAACAAGCGGAACGATGATTATTTCCGAAAGGGAGTATGCATTAAATCCCGTTATCGGTATTGCAGCCGACAAAGGCTTCAGCACGCTGTATGTGAGGAAATATCTAATGAATAGAGAAGTAGGGTTCGGCCGCAGGTTATTGTCTATTATCGAAGACGAGGGTATCTCCTACGAGCACATCCCTTCCGGTATTGATGACACTTCAGTTATTTTGGATAACAGTCAGTTGACGCCGGCTGCTGAGGAGAAAATTATCAGCCGTATTACAGAAGAGCTTGAGGCAGACGATGTTTACTTTGAAAAAGGGCTGGCGATGATTATGCTGGTTGGAGAAGGTATGCATGAAACGGTCGGTATTGCCGCAAGAGCAACGAAGGCATTAATGGAAAAAGAAATAATATCGAAATGATCAACCAGGGATCCTCAGAGGTTTCTCTGGCCTTCGGAATTAAAGAAGAACAGGTGGACGATGCGATTAGAGGCCTGTACGAAGAATTTTTCAGTACGAAGGAAGTATTGCAGTAAAAAAAGAAAAGACGGGGACCGGCAGTAATCACCGGTTCCCGTCTTTTTTCTGTTCGATTATCAGCTGTTTGAGTTCCTGTATTTCTTTCTGCAGTTCTTTGTCGTAACTTCCGGACCGTCGGCTGCTTCTTTTTCCATATTATCAGCTTTTTCTACATTACTGACAATAACTCCGATAAAAAGGTTAAAGATAATAAAGGTACCGATCAAAACGAAACTGACAAAATAAAACCATGACATGGGAGCCTGCTCCAATACAGGCCGCATTACGCCGCTTGCCCATGATTCGAGAGTAACGACCTGGAAAAGCGTTAGAAGAGTCAGCTGCAGATTGCCAAAGTATTCAGGCTCGATGTCCTGATAGAGCATCGTGCCTATAACAGCGTAAATATAAAAGAAAATACTCATAAGAAACATAATGTTGCCGAGCGAAGGGATCGTTAAAAGCAGGGCGTCCACAAGCCTCTTGAGCGATGGTATGATGGATATAGCCCGAAGTACACGGAGCACTCTTAAAATCCGGAGCACGGTAACAAAATGGGCACCGGCGAATACATGACCGGCAAATACAATTAGAAAATCAAACCAGTTCCACGGGCTTTTAAAAAATCGGTAGGAAGGTTTAAAAGCGATGATCCGGAGAACAATTTCAACAGTGAATATCCAAAGCAGGATCCTATCTGCTATGTAAAACCAATTCTGATTTCCCTGGTAGACATCAGGGTATGTTTCAATTCCCACCAAAGCAGCATTGATTAAAATAATAATCATAATCGTGTTAATAAAAATGGGACTTTCGACAAGAACAGCTAATTTATCCCGCCACGTCCGGCGTTGGCTTGACTCTTTCATAAACCTGAAAACTCCCTCTGTCCTCTATTGATGGATAATGCCGATATAGTTAGCAGTAATAATAAAACGAACACAACTATCTTATTGTACTAAAACGAGGATGTCATGAAAAGATTTCTTTCTCGACAGCCGTAGATTGAGTAAAGCTGGTCGAGGGTATAGAACATTATAGATAAAGGGGATGAGAACAGATGAAAAAGAAACGAGTAATTATTGTAGGATCAGGTCTGGCTGCATGGAGTGCACATACTTTTCTGGAAGCAAAAGGTGTAAAGACCACTATATTGGAAAAAAGCAGAGGCGTGGGAGGGCGTATGGCTACACGGCGCATCGGTGAAGGACGCGCAGACCATGGCGCCCAGTTTTTTACAGCCAGAAGTGAAGAAATGAAACAGCTTGTCCAGGAATGGCAGAAGAACGGCTGGGTTAAAGAGTGGAACAAAGGCTTTGCAGGGGCGGAAGATGCTGCCGACGGGATTATTACAGAGGACGGCGGCGACGGTCATCCCCGTTACACCGGGATGGAAGGGATGTCTCCTCTCGTAAAACGACTCTGGAAAGGCAAAGACATACATACTTCTCATCTTGTACAGTCTATAAAACCCGGAAAAGAAGGATGGATAGTTGAAGGAGAAGCAGGAGAAGATCATTTTTTCTTTTCAGCGGAAGGAGTTCTGGTCACGTCGCCTATGCCGCAGACGCTTGCATTGTTTCCTGAATTCCCGGGTTCTTCCGAAGATAAAAAAGCGCTGGAAGGACTTACGTATGAAAAAAGCATTGGATTAATGATTGCTTATTCTGGAGAAGCCGGCATCCCTGAAGCCGGCGGTATACAATGGAAAAAAGGAGACATCGCTTTTGCCGGCTGTAACTACCAAAAAGGTATTTCAAAGAAAAAAATACTGACTATTCATGCCAGCGGGGAATGGTCCGGTTCACACTGGGAAGAAGCGGATAATGTCCTGAAGGATGCACTTCTTCAAAAAATAGACTGGCTGCTTACGGATGCTGAAATACAGGAGGTGCAAGTGAAAAAATGGCGCTACGCTAAGCCGGATATGCTTTTTCCTGAAAGAAGCATCAGCTGGAAAGAACCGGCACCTGCAGCGTTTGCCGGAGATATTTTTAAAGAAGGCAAAGTAGAAGGAGCTGTTTTGTCGGGCAGGCATGCAGCCGAACATTTATTCAAATAAGCAAAAATCCCGCCGAAGGGTTGTCCTTCGGCGGGATTTTTCATTTAAAAGGGGTGGCAGTGGTATTTCCTAACTCTTTAGAACGCTCAATAGCACGCATGATAGCGGAGGTGAAATGTTCCTGAACTTGATGCTGTTCGAGCACATCGAAGGCTGCTTCAGTCGTTCCGGCGGGACTCATGATTTCTTTATACAGCTCTTTTGAGGTTTTTTCTGTGTGCTGAAGGCGCAGAGCTGCTCCAAAAAACGTTTGAATGATAAGTTCTTTGGCTTCATCTTCACGAAGGCCTGCCTGGCGCCCGGCATGTTCCATCGCTTCTACCATATAATACAAATAAGCGGGTCCGCTGCCGGCAATGCCGGTGACGGCATCCATTTTTTCTTCCGCCAGTTCTGTTACGGTGCCGATCGAACGAAATAAGGCTGCGGCTATCCGGCCATCTGTTGAAGAAGCATAGGAGCCTAAACAGATAGCTGTAGCGGAAGCCCCCACTTTGGCGGAAGTGTTCGGCATCGCTCGTATAACCGGAGGGTGGATTGCAAAAAGATTTTCCATATACATCGTAGAAATGCCGGCCATGACAGAAACAATAATCTGTTCATTTGACACTTTATGACGTATTGAATGAATAGCGTCTTCTGCATGCTTTGGCTTCATCGCCAGAATAATAACCGAGGCATCAATTGCTTCTGTTTTTTTCAGCTGAAAGGAACGGATGCCATATTCTTTTTCCAGGCGGAGAAGTTTATCTGTGTCTGAATGATTGGTCACTGAAATCTGATCAGGCTGAACAAGTTCTTTTCGAATCAGGCCCCCGATAATGGCCTCTGCCATTGCTCCAGCTCCTATAAAAGCAAACGTCTGGTTCGTAAGCATAAGTTCCCCCTATTCTTTCACCTGTCCGGTGCCTTGAATGATATATTTATATGATGTGAGCGCTTTAAGTCCCATCGGTCCCCGGGCATGAAGTTTTTGGGTGCTGATGCCGATTTCTGCACCAAACCCAAATTCGAATCCATCGGTAAAACGCGTAGAAGCGTTATGGTAAAGAGCTGCTGCATCAATACCTGCAAAAAAAGCCAGCTTATTGTCTTCATTTTCGGTCACAATAGATTCGGAATGACTGGTGCCATATGTTCTAATATGGGAAATGCCTTCTTCTGCACTGTCAATGCACTTCATGGAAACAATGTAGTCGAGGTATTCTTCCCCCAGTCAGACTCAACGGCGGCTTTGATATCAGGGTGAAGGGCCTGAATTCTTTCATCACCACGGATTTCAACACCAGCAAGAAAAAGCTCGTCAATTAGTTCACTTCCATTTTCCTGCAGCCACTTTTCATGTACAAGGATAGTTTCACACGCATTGCATACAGAAGGACGCTGGGTTTTTGCATTAATTGCAATATCAACAGCCATTTTTCTTCCGGCTGTTTCATCGATTAGAACATGGCAGTTTCCTACACCTGTTTCCAGAACGGGGATAGAAGACTGATCGACTACCGTTTGAATAAGATCGGCACCGCCCCGTGGAATGAGAACATCAAGGTATTTATTCATTTTAAACATTTCCGAAGCACCTTCACGTGAGGTATCTTCGGCAAGTTGAATGGAATCTGGAGAAAGAGAATATTTAGCCATTCCCGCATGAATTGCATCAATAATCGCCTGATTGGAATGATAGGCGGAAGAGCTTCCACGCAGAAGTGCGGCGTTTCCGGTTTTTACTGCTAGAGCTGTCGCATCAGCCGTCACATTTGGCCTTGCTTCATAAATAATGCCGACAGCGCCCAGTGGAACACGGATTTTTTTGATTTCAAGGCCGTTAGGGCGGTCCCATGCCTCTATTTCTTCTCCGATAGGATCTGGAAGAGCAGCAACATCACGAAAGCCGTCCGCCATCGTTTTTATGCGTTCTTCTGATAAACGCAGTCTGTCGAGAAGAGCCTCTGTAAATCCCTTTTCCATCCCTGCTTCTATATCCTTTTGGTTCGCCTCCAGAATAGTGAGCGTATGTTCTTCCAAAGACAAAGCCAGTTCGTTTAATATATTGTTTTTCTGCGCGGCGTTTAATACAGCTAGATCACCGGCTGCCTGTTTAACCTTAAGGCCCTGTTCTATCATTTTACTCATTTATTTCATCTCCTTCATAGCAACCCAGTCATCACGGTGGATGACTTCAGCTTTTTTGTTTAGTGTAAGCCGCAGCTTCTGTGCTCGATTTTCCTTTAATATCGGCTAATTCAGCAGAAGACATATTTACCTGGCCTTTGCCGATAAGTGTACCTTTTTCATCAACTACCTGTACGACCGAGCCGCTGGAAAAAGTGCCTTTAATTAATTTAATTCCGGCAGGAAGAAGGCTGCGTCCATTTTGAAGCAGGGCCCTTTTGGCGCCTCCATCCACGACCAGCTCACCTGATGGAAGAGAATGCATGGCGAGCCACTGCTGTTTTGATTTCAGCGTAAATTGACCGGGGTAGCCGATATACGTACCGTTTCCTTTGCCATCGATAATATCCGTCAGTTTATGCGGGCCGGAGCCGGTGCCAATAAATATGCGAAGTCCCAGCTGAAGCGCCGTCTGAGCTGCGAGTAGTTTTGATTTCATCCCGCCCGTACCGACAAGACTGCCGCTGCCGCCGGCGCCAATAAGAAGTTCATCTGTAATTTCAGAAAGAAAGTGATACTTTTTGGCGTCCGGGTTGTCTTTAGGATGCGAGTCATAAAGACCATCCACATCGGTAAGAATAAACAAATCATCTGCCTGGCATAAGCCGCCTACAAGAGCAGATAACATGTCGTTATCGCCAAACGTAAGCTCATCAACAACGATGGAATCATTTTCATTAATAATAGGGAGAACCTGTCGTTGAAGCAGTTCGGAAAGAGTGTTATAAGCATTTTGATACTGCGGCCTGTTGGAAAAGTTATCGCGGGTCAGCAGCAACTGCCCGGTCGGGATGCCGTATGCATGAAACTCTTTCGTGTACGCTTCCATAAGCAGGCCCTGCCCAACCGCTGCCGCGGCCTGTTTGCCGGCGAGCTTTACCGGGCGGGATGGATAGCCAAGCTGTCCGAAACCGGCCGCCACTGCTCCTGAAGAAACGAGAATTACTTGATGGCCCCGCTCTCTAAGACCTGCGATGGCAGACACATGTTCTTTTAGTTTTTCACCGCTCAGCCTGCCGTTAGGCGTGGTCAGCGAACTGCTTCCAATTTTAACGACAATTCGTTCCTTTTTCATTTGGCCTTTTCTCTCCCTTTTTTACCTGCTAAAACAAAAAAAGCCTCCATCCTCATAAAGGACGGAGACGTATAATCCGCGGTGCCACCTTCGTTGAAAAATGATAAGAATCATTTTTCCACTTGGAACTTTAACGCAGTTAACGATCAGGCATTCGGGCCTGACAGCTCCAGAGCAGGTTCATAAAAGAGATGTTACAGCGCCTCTCAGCCAGTGAGCGCCATTTTCTGTACGACATCCTGCATTTATTACTATTCTCTTTCGACGCTGTTTCTCTTTTTTTAATTCGGGATGATACAATAGTTGTTCATATTATGTTTCATAGAGGCGTAGTTGTCAAGCAAATAAAAGCAGTATAAATAATGCTGCCGGGAAAGAAGGATGAAACCATGAAAGCGGAGAAAACGGTAGTGGTTACCGGAGCCGGAAGCGGTCTCGGACGATATATCAGCATCGAAAGCGCAAAGCGCGGCTATTATCCTATTCTGATAGGACGATCCGGAGAAAAGTTGAGAAGCGTGCAGCGAGAGCTGGTGGGTCTGGGAGTTCCCTCCGATATAGAAGAAGCTGATATTAGAAATCATGCCGATAATAAGAGAGCGGCAGAGGCTGTTCTAAATCGCACTAGAAAAATCGATGTACTTATTAATAATGCCGGCGCCGGTTTTTTTGCAGAGGCAGACAGCCTTTCGTATGAAAAAGCAAGACAGATGATGGAAGTGAACCTGCTTGGACTGATCGACTGGACAAGCTTCTTTCTGCCCGCTTTAAAAGAGCAGCAGAACGGACGGATTATCAATATTGGTTCGATGGCAGGCAGAATAGCGACGCCTAAAGCATCTGCCTATGCCGCCAGTAAAGCCGGGGTGATTGCCCTACTCCAATGCGCTGCGGATGGAGTTGAAACCGCACCGTGTTTCTGTAATGACCGTAAACACGGGGCCGGTAAAAACACCATTTTCAAATAAAGCAGATCCAACAGGAGAGTATGAAAAATCTGTAAAGCGGTTTGCCATACGACCTGATAAACTGGCCCGGACCATCGTGAAAAATATGGAAACCCGGACAAGGGAAATTAACCTGCCCGGATATATGAACAAGGCGGCCGTGATGTACAGTTTATTTCCGAAAACGGTGGAGCAGCTTGGCAAAAGGCAGTTTATGAAAAAATAACAGCGGTTTTTAGTCAATTCTGCTCTTCTTTATAAAAACGGGAGCCGGTAATCGATTCATATACGTGAATACCGCTCATCGTAACGGCCATCGTACTTCCTCCCGGAAAAACGGAATCCCCGCACATCCAGAGCCCGGGCAGGTTTGTGCGGTGGGAAAGGCTGTTAAAAAGAGCATATCGGCTTGTTTGGGGAAAGCCGCCGACCATGCCGTTCGGCCGGTGAATATAGTGCTCCCACGCATGCGGGGCCCCGGGAAGCAGGGAAGTAAGGGCACTGGACCAGCCTGTCTGTGCCAGCAGGATTTGTTTTAGTTCTTCCAGCGTCTGTTGTTTCTGCTCGTCATAAGAGGCTCTGTTTTTCCAGCGCTCAGGACTGGTGTGGGTGGAGACGGTAAATGTTCGTTCACGTCCCGGAGCTCTAAACGTGTCCTCTTCTTCAGATAACGATACAAACATGTGCTCTTTTTCAAATGCGTTTTCCGGCCCCCACATAATCTGCTGAAACAATGGAGTATCAGAAGGAGCTTCGGTCAGTGTGCCGTACATAGAAAAAGCGCTCCAGATGGAAGTACGGCTTCTTTTCTGCCATTTTCCTCCCATTGCGTCAAAGTCAGCATCACTCATTAAAGAGGGAAGAGTCTGCACAGGCACGTTAAGAACAAGATCCTTTGCTGCAAATAGTCTGCCTCGTTTATCAACTGCTTCCCAGCGGCCGTTGTTTCTGTAAATTTTCTCGATTGTCCGCCTTTTCACAGCCTGCC